>JAIVYO010000001.1:0-30893 GCA_048635405.1 Campylobacterales bacterium
AGGCTGCGATCGCTTCTCTTTTGCTTGCTAAGCACCCAGTTTTCAGTATTAACGGAAATGTTGCCGCATTAGTTCCAGAATCTATTGTTGAATTAGCAGAGATTCTAGAAGCAGATATTGAAATAAATATTTTTTATCAAGCTCCTGGAAGAATTGAAGCAATTACTTCTATTTTG
This sequence comes from Campylobacterales bacterium, assembly GCA_048635405.1. Lineage (GTDB taxonomy): Archaea > EX4484-52 > EX4484-52 > EX4484-52 > GLR71 > GLR71. The sequence goes on from JAIVYO010000001.1 coordinate 177, forward strand.
AAGAAGGCAGGAGCAAAAAAAATATTAGGTTTAGGAGATGTACAACCAAAAGCCTTATCCAATATAAGTTCTAATAGAAGAATAGTTGATCCTCGAGGAATCTTTTCGGCTGATGTTGTTCTTGTACCATTGGAAGATGGTGATAGAACTGAAGCTCTAATCCAAAATAATAAAAAAGTTATAGCTATAGATTTAAATCCGCTTAGTCGAACTGCTCAAAAAGCCGATATTACAATTGTTGATAATATTATTAGAACTATCCATTGACCTTTATTGATTCGTTCTTTAGAAAGGGTAGATGTAAGATTTCTGTTCTCTTCTATTTCTTTTAAGATGTCTATAATCTTTTCACAGATGACCGGATTTTTATTTTTAAGACTTATTAGTTCATCCCATATTTTTATGAAATAGGGATTTGTCTTTTTATATGTACTGCTGGCATCTTTCAATTCTATGTCATAATTGATTATGTTGTAATTGTCTAAATATTCTTTTATCTTGTTTGAGAATTCTTTACCCTGTATTTGAGATGTCTTATAAAGAGTTAGCATAAGTGAGTCTGTTCTTCCTTCACTATTTCTTATTTCATTGAACCGGGACATAGATTTTGCGATGAAAAAACCTGCGAGGATTGCGAATAGGAAAGTGCTTACAGTTAAAATAAGCGTGATTTCTTCTGAAAGGCCATGACCTTTTATATTTATAGAAATGATTGCGAAAAATATCACGCTTATAAATCCACCGTTTAGTGAGGTCAGGTATTTCATAATAATATTTTATTCTGGTCGTATATATTGATTTCCTTTTTTCTCATGTCTCAAATTCTTTTGAGATTTCTCCCTCTATCTCATCTCTTCTGCCTTCAAGATGCAGGTCAAAGCTCTTGTTTATGTGATTTTCTCTCTTTAAAGGCTATTTGTTTGCTTCATGTGATATATTTAAAAATATTAGTATGCTTTATTATCTTAGAGGAGTAATAATTGAGATTCGAAGACTTTGTCAGAAATTTGGTGTTATTATGGAAGACGAAATAAAAATAGAAGCAGCATCTCCTGAACTGCTTGAAGAGGCAATAAAGACATTGCCGTTTAAGCCTGTATATTTTGTAATTTCTATGCTGGCAGGCGGGATTTCTGATCCGGGATATAAAGAGAAGGGCGGGGAAGAAAGATATCTCTCTGAGTGTTCTATAAATAATGTTATCCCCAATTCGCAAGTATCTTTTGTATATAATTCCAAGGCGGGATTGTTTGTCCCAAGAAGTTCAGGCAACAGTATGATAAGATTTTATGAATCTTCATCAGATGATATGATTGATGCGACTGTTCAGAAATTATTGAAAGGCGGAAGGATACATAAGATTGAGGTTAAAGCAGAAGAGATTCCATCTCCTGTATTCCCAAATTTTAGAGATACATTTTTACCTATGTTATTGGAGTGCGGTTACCAGTTGAGGGAGGGTGACCTATGGCTGGATGCCGGATATTCAAGACAGGAGTATTCTGTTGGAGGCTATTATAGGAATGGTGGCCTGGCTTTTGGGATTTATAGGGGTGCTGGAAAAGGTCTGGAACTGCAGTTGCATTCGAAAGTTTCCGATGACTGCAGAGAAATATTAACTGATTGGTTCAGTAATCTTGAAAACGAATTTAAATAAGAATGTTTCATTGATTTACTTCAAGAATCTCTGCGATTTTTCTCTCTATCCCATCTCTTTTATTTTCAAGATGCAGGTCACAGCTCTTGTTTATGTGAATCTTTTTGTCTGTGATTATGAATCCGCCTGTGATATTTGCATGTGATGGCTTTATCTTCTTTTCCTTTAAGATTTTTTCAGCTTTTTTGTCGCCTTTTTTTATTGATGTTGACATGCCTTTTTTGTATGTGTTCCTGAATGAGCTTTCTAAGAACTTTTCATAATCTTTTGATGTAAGAAACTTCTTCACGCCTGAATCAATCAGTCTGTCAATAAGCTCTTTTTTTCTTTCCATAAGCTTCAGTTTCTGGGAAAGCCTTGCCCTGCCTATCATCTGTGTCTCTGTGCGCCTTATGTCTTCTTCTGCCTCTTCTGTTATCCTGTTCTCTTCTTCTGATTTTTTGATTTCAAGCTCAAGCCTTATCTTATTCAGGTCTTCTGTGCATTTCTGGCTTATATGATACTTCTTATCTTCTGCTTCCCTCTCTATCTCTTTCAGTATGTCTTCTGCCTGCATGTGTTCCACTAGATTTAGTTTGGATATCTTTGCTTATATAGGTTTGAATATGGATGTCATCTGAAAACATATATAGGAAAAGTATAATAATAAATAGTAAGGAAAAGTAATGAATAAAATATATTTTTGAGGTGCTAAGATGAAAAAGATGAAAAACAATGTTCTTCTCGCATCAGCAATGCTGTTAATATTTATATTATCTATGCAGCCTGTTATGGCAGAAGAGCCAGGATCTACAGAGCCTGTCCTTGACACGACAAGACTTTGGGTGAACTATAATTACGCTCTTGTCCCGACAGAGAAGATTAAGGTGTCTATGGATGCTTTGATAACTTATGTCGGTGATTTGGGAGAAGACACGACGCAGCTTGAGGCGTACAAAGCTGACTTTGTGGCGAAGCAGGATGATATGCTTGCGGTTGCTGAGAATAATGAGCCTTTGGGTCAGGTAATATCTGAGATGAGGGCTGTTGTCAAGAGTTTTAGGGATGAGGTCGCTTCTTTGGTGGGTGAGAATAAGACAGATGCAAGAGAAGCTGTGCGTGTGGCTCTTGAAGAGAATGAGGACACTTTCCATGAGATGATAGCTGAAGCAAGAACTCTGCACAAAGCGCATAATCTTGAGGCTTTTGATCATATGATCGATAAGGCGCAGGAAAGGATAGATGATGGTGCGGAAAAAGGTCTTAATGCTACAGAAGTCCAGGAAGCGCTTGATGAGATAAAGGCAAGGAGGGATCAATGGGTTACTACTATGGATGATGCCATAGAGTCATGCACTGTAAAGCCTGTAATTCACTGCAATACGACAGAGACTGATGAGTACAGGGCTCTTAAGGTAGAGATAAGGCAGGATTTCAAGGATATTCGGGAACTTGCAAAGAATGTAGGTAAGCAGCAGAGGATAGCGGTAGCGATTGCACAGGCAAGAGATGTTGTCGTCAAGACTCAGGAAAGGTTGAACAATGCAAATGTTGATGTCTCTGAGTTTCAGGAGTCGCTTGATGATATATCAGGCATGATTGACAGCGCGGAGGAGAATAATAATGCGAAAGGTTATGACGGTGCTATAGAAAACCTTAATGCAGCAAGAGAGATGTTTCGTCAAATGCGCCAATCTTCTATAACAAAAAGGAACTCTGCAATGTCTTTAAATGTAAGATCAGGAGTAGGAGCTGAGTGATTATGAGAAAGACATTTTTAGTGATGGCAGTATTTCTTATCCTTGCCGTATTGGTGAGCGGGTGCACTGGCAAGATTGCAACAGAATTACAGGAGATACAGCCTCCAACATCGAGCGTTCCAGGTGTTGATGTTGTCGGGACTGATGATATACCTGAAGTTTTAGATTCTGAAGGTATAGTTATTGAAGATTTTGTGCAGGATGCTGATACGGAAGTCGATTTGGGCTCTTTGATCTGAGAGCTTCTCTTTTTCTTTTTCTTTGTTTTTCCTGTTATTATCGCTTAAGAAAGGTTTTTAAAGTTTGATTCTGTTTATATCTTGTTATGTTAGATTTTGGTGAAAATTTTGCAAAAGAATTGACTGAATGGGTTACTGGTCTTACAAATTCATTTAATCCTATGGGTATAAGCAGGAAGATTTCTGATTATCTTGAAGAAAATCCGGTGCCTGAGACATTTTATGACGCTGAAATACGTTTTTTTTATGATTTTAAAAGTATGGAGCATGAATTTATAATTACTAAATTTATACCAATGCAGGATATGGATTTAAATATTATTGGTAAATTGCTAGGATTTTCTATATCATCTGACTTTGGAGAAACTCGGAATTTAAATATATCAGATGTTAATGATGTTATTCAAGAGAAATTAAATGATCTTGAATCTTTATTTGATTCTGATGGGGTAAGTGAGAAAATTTCTGATTATCTGGAAAAAAATCCTATGCCTAAAAATCTTTTTGCTGGCATTTATTATCATCATAATTTAAGTACACTTAAGGGTGGAATTAGTTTAATTAAAGATAAATCAGTGGGTGGAGTGGAATCCAATTCTGCCTGTATGTTGGAGAAAAGCAAAGGCATCACACTTCCCGATTTTAAGAAAAGCCTTTATTTTCTTATGGATGAGTATGATCTTACCGCGACAATGATTGTTGCTGATGATTTAGATACTTTAGAGTCGCTTTATGTTCGAAGTGTTAAGGGAGAAGACTCTTTTTCTGATTCTTATAGCAGCTCTGACCTAGGAAAAGTTCTTGATAGGAATTCTTCTTATTTTGATAAAAATTATACAGGTTTCCGTCTGTATGATTCAGGAAAAAATGATATTTTTGTGGTATTCAGAAAGCTGGAACCTGAAGCTGTTCTTGTAAATACATCTTTGAGAAAATCTCAACTTAGCGCTAAAAAGATCTTATCTTATTTCTAAATTCAGACAGTAATCAACCCAAACCCGAATGCTATCAAAATTATCGCTATTGCAAAACCGTACAGTGCCTGGGTCTCTGTAAGGACTGCCATTGCAATGGATTTTCCGAAAAGCTTCTCGTTCTCTGCTGTTGCGCCTATCGCCGCTGCCACTGCTTTCCCCTGGCCTATGCCTGACCCTGCTGCTGCGAAGCCTACTGCTATCCCTGCTCCGATTGCTATAAGACCGACCTGTTCAAGCATATTTTTCACCTATATTACTACCAATCCGAACCCGAAGGCGATAAGTATGAAGGCGACTGCAAAGCCGTAAAGTGCCTGCGTCTGGACAAGGACTGACATCGCAAGCAGCTTTCCGAAAGCGTTCTGCTTTCTTGCTGTCCTCTCAATTGCTTCCCTTGTGGTCTTCCCCTGACCGATTCCTGAACCTGCTGATGCGATGCCTACAGCAATCGCGGCTCCGAGCGCTATCATTCCGATGCCTGCAAGCTGAGATTCTGCAATCACCAGATATCACTGGTTAATCTTTTGGTTCTCTTTGTATAAATAGATTTTTTGATTGATCTATACGAAAATACTTTTAACCCATGAGACCCTATATTAGATTATGTCTGTCAAGAAATCTGTTGTCATTGCTGAAGGCACGCTAAGGATAAGGGCAAAGGATCTTAAGGTCTGCGAGAGGATAAAGAAGTCTTGGGAAATATCATCACGAGAGTTCCCCGAAGCTATTCATGTGGTGCAGCTCTTTAAGGCGCATGATAATCTTGATTATCTTGTTGACAAGAAAAATCCGGAGTTTCTTAAGGGGCAGCTGTCTTCTGAAGGCAAGACGCAGGGTGCAAGGATAAATATACTTCCAGATGGGAGGAAGCTGGACAAGGCATTTTCGCTTTTTGCTGAAGGTCTTACAATACATGATGAGACGTCAAACAGCCATTGGGATGTTATCTACAAAAATCAGGGAGGCACTTATTCTTATGTATACACTCTTGAGAAGAAGAAGAAGTCTACACGAAAGAAATACAGAGAAGTTGAAGAATTTGAGAAGCATTATTCTTTATTGAACAGGCGGGTCCTGTCAGCTCTTAAGGACGAGACAGACATAATTGCTGTACCTCTTTATACATTGCTCAAGACCTATATGCGTGTGGGAAATGAGATATATTACAAAGCTCACGGGCACAAGGGGCTTACGACACTGAAGAAGGAAGATATCTCTATTGACGGCAACCAGGTGACATTTAATTATCTTGCAAAAGACGGCGTCCCTATGAAGATTACAGAGAAATTTCCGGAAGTATATATATCCAGACTCAAAAAAATGCTCCAGCCGCTACGGGACTCTTCTTTTGTATTTGTCAATGCTATGACAGGTCACCCGCTTACGGATGTGCATTTCAAGGAGGCCTTTAGGAGATATTGCGGCGAAGAGTTTTATCCGCATATAGTGCGGTCTTTCTATGCGACTGAAAAGGCGAAGGAATTTCTTAAGCAACACAGCTCTGCGACAAAGAATGAACTTAAGGCATTCTTTCTTTCTGTAGCCGACAAGCTGGGGCATAAGAGGTTTGTGAAGAAAGAGCATGCATGGAAAGATAATTATACTGTGACTGTAAACCATTATATTCAGCCGGAAATTGTTGAGAGGATCAATTCGCTTGTGAAGTGATTTTTTTAGGTTGATGCGGCTGAAAAAGATTTAAGATTATGCTGTGAAGTAATACTTATGAAAGTTGCTGTTGTCGGTAAAGATGTTGATTCTTTTGAGAAGGCTATTATATCACATGGTCTTGAGATAGACAGGAAAAACCCGGAATTCGTGTTTTCTAACGGCGGTGACGGTGCCATACTTTTTTCTGAGAGGCTTTATCCCGGTGTGCCTAAGGTGACTGTCCGGTGCAGCTCTAAATGCAACAGGTGCGAGTTTGATCCTGATGATATTGAAGATGTTGCCGAGAGGCTGAAGAGCGGCAGGTATGAAATTAAAGAGTATATGAAGATTGAGGCAGGCTTCAACGGCAAGATTGCTGTTGGGCTGAATGAGGTGCAGATACGAAATAAGCTGTTCACCAAGGCTGTGAGGTTCAATGTGTATGTTGATGACAAGATTCTGTGTAAGAATGTTATCGGCGACGGGGTGGTGATATCCACGCCTTTCGGGTCTACTGCGTATTATACTTCTGTCGGCGGGGAAAAGTTTGATTCCGGCATCGGTATCGCTCTTAACAACCCGCATGAGAGGGTCAAGCCTGTTATTGTCAGTGAGTCGTCTGCTGTCGAGATTGAGATTCTGCGTGAGGATGCATGCCTTGTGCATGACAATGATGAGGATGGTAAGGTTCTTCTGAAGAAGGGTGACAGGATTGCTGTCAGGAAGCATGACGGTGTTGCGAAGTTTGTTGTTTGATGGTTTATTAATCAAACTATATCTTTTTTTCCATTATGATTGAAGAGCCGCAGTCTTTTATCTTTTTATATCCGAGCCTTTCGTAAAGCTTTATTGCCGGGTTTTCTTTGAATGTTCCAAGCCGTATTTTCGTTAATTTCCTGTCTTTTGATTCCTTTTCTATCAGGTTCATTAAAAGTGTGCCCAAACCTTTTTTTCTGAATTGTCTTGATATCTGGATGTTATTTATATAAGAATGGTCTTTTTTGAATTCAAAGACGTATAGCCCTATTCTTCTGTTCCTGTATTCTACAATCCTGACATTTCCTTTGCTGAAATATTCCCTGAATATTTTCGGGTTCCAGCCACCCCAGTACTTGTCTATATAGGGCGACATGCTCCTTTTGCTTATGTTGTAGCAGAACCGGTAGTCGTTGCCTGTGCATTTTCGGATGTTGAATTCAAGTCTGCCTATATGGATTATCATATGTATTGATAGTTTTTTGAAAGATATATGTGTTTTTTTCAATCCTGTTTTTGAGTCTGATACTTATTTTACTGTATTATTTTATTTTCAAAAACAAGGGCTGCTGCTCCGAGCAAACCTGCAGAATCAGAAATTCTGTGCCTGACAATTTTCAGGTTCTTTGTCAAGACAGGCAGAGCAAATCTTTTCACTTCTTTTTCCAGTCTTGTGTAAACAGGGGATGGCAGCTGGCTGACTCCGCCGCCGATGACTATTATATCAGGATTTAATATATTTACCAGGGTTGAAATTCCAATTCCAAGATGATGTATTGCATCTGCGAGAATCTTCTGAGCTGTTTTCTCTTTTGAATCGTATATCTGCCTTGGATTTGCATCTTTGATCTTTCCTCCGTTTTGTGTGTATATTCTGCTGATGTTTTTGCCTGAAGTCAGCATTTCAAGGCAGGCATATTGGCCGCAGCCGCATTTTGGTCCTTTGGTTATTGTGGGGTCTATGACTATGTGGCCGAACTCTCCTGCGCCGCCTATGGTGCCGGAGTATATGTGCCTGTTGATTATAATCCCCCCTCCAATGCCTGTGCCCCATATTATGCCAAAGACTATGCCATATCCTTTTCCTGCACCGTAGACAGCTTCTGCCAGTGCGAAGCAGTTGGCATCATTCTCTAGAAATACGGGAAGCTTTACCCTTTTTTCAAGCTCTTTTTTCAGATTGACTCCTATCAGTGATGTAAGGGTTCCTCCCCCGAAAACCATTTTTCCTGAATTGTCAATGAATCCCGGGATTGAGATTCCGACTCCTTTGATATTTCTTCTTGAATTTTCTTTCAGATATTTGATCATGTCTGCCAGATTGCTTAGAATCTGCTCTTTTCCTTTTTCTGCTTCTGTCTGGGTTCTCCTGTTGATGTGGATGTTGCCTTTATCATCTATTATGGAACCTTCTATCTTTGTTCCTCCAATGTCAATGCCTATCGCGTACATCATATATACTGAAATATTGTTGCAGGTCATATTTATGTCTTGAATTAATCTATGAGCCTGTCCTGTCTTATTCGCAGAGAAAGGATAAGCTTGCGATTCTTTTATCTTATCCACTATACTTTTTCTCATTCTTCAGCGGCGTGAATTCCTCGCCGCCCGACTCGTAGAACTGCTCGAAGAATTCTACATAGTGGAGGCGCATAGAGTGGACAAAGGCACTGACAACATTCAGCGACATGTTGAAGAGATGGCCGAAGACAAAGACAAGGGCTGCAAGAATTATTGATACTTTCGCTGCCGCTGTGACGCCCATGTTTATGACAAACTGGAGCCATGATGTTGCGACAGCAAGGGCCATCAGCCTTATGTATGATATCCATGAGCCGAAGAATGACGGGACTGACAGGAAGCCGGTGATGCCGTCTTTTAATCTGTAGATGAAGACCAGTGCGATAATGGCATATCCTGCGTATCTTAATGTCTCTGTTCCTGCCATGACTGCTGCGATAATTCCTGCCTCAAACAGGAACCATGACAATGGCTCAAGGACATCTTTGCTTTTCTCTTTTATCTTTGAGTAAAGGTTCAGGCCAAGCCCGAAGTTTATGTGGACAAGGCCGATGGCGAGAGATATCTTGAGTATTGTTATCGGGTCTCTCAGCGCGTCAAGGATTGATGTAAAACCCCAGAAGTTTCCGAAGACGCTTCCGAAGATAAGGCCTGCGATGACTGTTGCTGTTGATGATATGATGAGGATATGCGCAAGAGCTTTCAGGTCTTCATCGCCTGTCTTGAAATATGCAAAGACTGATGCTGTAAGTAGGATGAGGCCGTATGCTACATCGGTGAGCATTATGGCAAAAAATATTGGAAAGCCGACTGCGATGAACATAGTCGGGTCTATCTCTCCATACTGAGGCAGGCCGAACCATTTTGTTATCTTCTCAAAAGGCCTTGCGAAGGATGGGTTGTCAAGTTTTACGGGAGGTTCCGTCTTTGACCTGCCTTCAAACACTGCGATATTTTCTATCGCTTCAAGCTTTCCCAGATTTCCTGAAGGTATCCAGCCGTTGATGACAAATGTCTTTTCAGTCCTTCCAAGAAGCTTCTCTTTTGACAGGCGCGCCTTTATGTTTTTCCATCTCTCCTCGTATGCAAGTATCTTTGCTTTCTCTTTTATTATCTCTTTTGCGCATTCTTCTGTGTAGGTTATCTGTTTTTCGATACCTTCCAGATCTTTCCTGAGGTCTTTTGCGCATTCTCTTATGCTCTTTTCATCTGTGTCAAATCTGTCTATGATATGGCATATCTTTTTCCAGTCATCTTTTTTTGATATGAATATAATGTATGTTTTCTCTTCAGTCTCGTCAGCAATCCTGTAGTCGCATAAGCTTTCTATCTTTTTTAGGTTGTCTCTGCTGATAATTCCCAGGCCGCTGACAAATTTTTTGCTATCTGATATTGACTCAGGCCTTATGTCTGCATCTCTAAAATGGTCAAGAAGGTCAAGCTTTTTTTCTGCAGCCTTTCTTTTGTCTTCAAATTCTTTTTCGCTTTTGAGTATGTCTTTTGCGCTATTGTGGATCCTGCCTATGTATCTTTTCGACACTGCTGCAAAGGCGGCGTCTCCTGTCTCGTCGATTTTTACTTTCTCTGCTTTTTCTCCGAAGACGCTTCTTTTATTCCTGAACAGTTTTCTTATCTCTCTTATCTGTTCCAGGCTCTGCACTGCATCGTGTATGAGTTCGGATGGGGTTTCGTTCAGGTTTGATATGTCTGATTTCTTCAGGTGTATGGTGCCTAATTGCTGTATATTTTTTAGTATATCTTCCCTGTCTTTCCTTAGCCCAAGAACATAGACCTCACGCATCTTTTCGGGCCTGAACATAGTATCACTTCTATCAGCTTTTAAGGCTTTTTGCAATCATCTCAAAAATATCATCTTTTTTTTCAGAGCAGGCACTTTCCATATCTTTCAGATGCCTTTCAGTATCTTTTTCCATTTTCCTTATCTCTTTATTTACTATGTGCATATTTTTTTCTTTCCTTATTTCCATTCTCTTCGCTATATCTTTCCTGTAATCTTTCAGTCTCCTGATGTTCATCGCTTTTTCTGCCCTGAGTTTTAAGTTCCATCTTTTATCCAGATGCTCAAGGTCTTTCTCTGTCTTTTTTTCGGTCTCTGTGATTTTTTCTATAGTCCTCTCTATCATGGCTATTATTTGGAGGGGGTGATATATATTGGTGTATTTATGGATTTTGGGAAGTGAACCTGTCTGAAATAGAATATTACAGAAATGAGACTGACTATATCATTTTTTTAAGAAATGAAAGAATTCATTTCTTTATGCAGTTTGCCGGGCAGACATCTATGCAGTCGCCGCAGCCTGTGCATTTCTTCGCATCTACCACAGGACCTTTGTCAGTCTCTTTGAGAGCGTCGTGTCCGCAAGTGTTTACGCATGCCATGCATTTCATGCACTCATCAAGATTTATCTTTACAGCCATAACAATCACTTCATTATCTTTTGGAAGGGGTGTTTATATATTTTTTGCTATCATTTGCATCTTTAAAAATAATAGATATATGCTTTTTTATTGTATATAAACTACTATCCAATGACCGCGTTAGCCCATACTTTTATATTCATTTCGCAAAACATATCTTATTCAATCAATATACTTTTTAAGCTTTCGTTACAAATATCTTTTACTTTTTTGGAAAGGAAAAATTGCAGGCGCAATATATTGAATCTTTTTAGATCTGGTGGATTGAATGGCAGTCAAGAATAAAAAAAATGATATGGATTCTGAGGACAGGACTCTCTTTGTAAGGACAAGCGATGATGACATAAGGTCCTGGGACAAGATGTTTATCGTGAAGTCACTTGTCAATGAAGTGAATATGCCTGAGGCTGATGCGCTGAAGGTCGCCACAGAGGTTGAGGGCTTTATAAAATATTCCAGCCTTAAATTTGTATCGGCACCTCTTGTCCGTGAGATAACGAACACGAAGCTTCTTGAGCACGGATATGAAGAGTACAGGAAAAAGTACACGCGACTTGGGCTGCCTCTCTATGATATGACCGGCCTTTTCTTCAACAGCAACAAGGAAAACTCTAATGTCCACCATTCCTCTGAAGCTATAAACCTTACGATTTCCGGCATTGCCAAGAAAGAGTATGCGCTTTTGAATGTATTTTCGGATGATATCGCGACAGCTCACCAGAACGGGACAATACATATGCATGATCTTGACTATATAGACAGGCCTTACTGTTCCGGCAATTCCATAGAGTTCCTGAAGAAGTACGGGCTTGTGATGGACGGCAGGGGCAACCTGACTGTGGCGAAACCTGCAAAGCATGCTGAGGTTCTCATACTTCATCTGACAAAGTTTGCGGCCGCTCTCCAGGGACAGTTTGCCGGCGCAATCGGCTGGGATGCGGTCAACCTTTTCATAGCGCCATATCTTAAAGGCTTGGATTACGCTAGGATAAAGCAGCTTGCACAGATGATGATATATGAGTTTGCCCAGCAGGCTGTGTCAAGAGGCGGGCAGGTGACTTTCACAGACACCAATTATTTCTGGGAAGTCCCCAAGCATTTTATGGATGTGCCTGCCATAGGGCCGGGCGGCAAGTTTACAGGAAACAATTATTCTGATTATTCAGAGGAAGCTCAGATGTTTGCGAAGGCCGCATTTGAGGTATATCTAAAAGGAGATGCTTATGGCAGGCCTTTCTTTTTTCCCAAGCCAGACCTTCATATAACTGACAAGTTCTTCAAGACAGACGGAAATGAGGAGTTTATGGATCTTGCAACTGAGGTTGCCGCAAAGATGGGAAACACATATTTCATCTTTGACCGCGGAGATGATGTAAAGATATCTGAGTGCTGCCGTCTCCAGTTCAAGCTGAATGATAGTGATCTTCTTGACGCCAAAAGCCCGTGGAAGATGAGATATTCCGCTATGCAGAACATTACTATCAACCTGCCGAGGGCTGCCTACTGCGCACGCGGAGATGAGACAATACTTTTAGAGAAGATTGATCATGCTATGGAACTTGCGACAAAGGCGCATGTTCAGAAAAAGGATTTTATAAGAAGGATACTTGCCCTTGGCTCTGCAAGCTCTCTTCCGATACTTACCATGAACCTTGACGGTGAACCGTATTACAGGTTTGACAAGGCGTCTTTCCTTCTTGGCATGCTTGGGCTTAATGAGCTTGTGCAGTATGTGACCGGTGAGGAGATGCATGAATCTGTGAGTGCCTACAAGTTCGGGCTCAAGACAATAGCCTATATGAGAAAGAAAGCTGAGGAACTTGGAAACAAGTATGATATACACATGCCTCTGGAGCAGACGCCGGCAGAGTCAACCGCATACAGGATGGCAAAGCTTGACATGGAGCATTATCCCAAGGCTGCTGAAAAAGTTGTCAAGGGCACGGTGGGCACGCCGTACATATACTATACGAACTCAACATATTTCAATATAGGTGCTCCTATGTCGCCTATGGAAAGGGTTACCAGGGAGGGCAGCTTCCATCCCCTTATAGATGCGGGTGCGATGACGCATGTCTGGCTTGGAGAGTCGCAGCCGGAACCACGGTCCCTTACCAACTTTGTCATGAAGACTTTCAAGAACACGCAGAATACGCAGATAGCTTTCTCTCCGGAGATGACATTATGCAAGACATGCCATAACAAGATGGTTGGCCTGAAAGATAAATGCGACAGATGCGGAGATATCAAAGTAGAGGGCATAACAAGATGCAGTTGAGTATATGGCTGTAAAACCGATAGATACAAAACAAAGACTCCAATATATATTATCCAAGACCGTAAAATCTTTTTAAGGCAGAAGACTTATAGAATAATACAAAAGATTTGCAGCGTCTCTTTTTATATAGGTGGTAATGGTATGGAAGTGAAGATATTCTGGCAGGACAATTGTCCTAACTGCTCCCCGGCAAAGCTGGTTGTACATGATGTTATGGAGGATATGGGACTTAAGGTCAAAGAGTTCAATGTCAATGATGTTGAAGGCATGAGCGAAGCTGCTTTCCATGCTGTTATGGGCACTCCTACTACGATTGTTGTGGACTCTGATGATTCTGAGATAATTTCATGGAGATCGCAGATACCTTCAAGAGAGGAGCTTATAGATGCAATCAAAAACTGAAGCTAATCTTAAAATTTTTGGTTTTATAGAGAATTCTTTTGTAGATTGGGACGGGATGATTACATCTGTCATATTTCTTCCCGGATGTAATTTTAGGTGTCCTTTCTGCCATAACCATGAGCTTATTTCCGGCTGGGAAAAGCTTGAGGACAGGAAGATTGATCCGTCTCATGTACTTAGAATTCTTTCTGACAATACGAAATGGATTGACGGCCTTACTGTGACCGGTGGTGAGCCCACGCTTCAGATTGGCGCTCTTGTGCCTTTCCTTGAGAAGGTCAAGAAGATAGGGTTAAAGGTGAAGCTTGATACTAATGGCACAGACCCTTCTGTACTCAGGACGCTTGTTGATATGAAGCTTGTGGATCATATCGCTATGGATATTAAGGCAAGGCTTGAGGCTGGTGCCTATAGCAAAGCATCAGGTGTTGATGTTGATGTCGGCAAGATAAAAGAGAGCATAAGATTTGTCATATCTTGTGGGATTGACCATGAGTTCCGGACGACTGTTGTTCCCGGTCTTGTTTCAGAGTCTGATGTCGTTGATATTGCAAAAGATCTGAAAGGATGTATGCTGTATGCTCTTCAGAAATATCATAAAGAGAATGCGTGGAAGGAGCTGTACAGAAAGACTGAGCCTTACAGTGATGATGAGATGAGGGGCATGGAGAAATCCGCTTCTGAACATGTGGCTGTTAAGCTGCGTCTTAGATAGATTTGCGAATCTTATATAAGGTCTGGATATATAAATTATATCAGGAATTCAAATATGTCGTGTTTGCCTATGCTTCAGCAATACCTGTCATCTTTTGCAGCTTTTCTTTCAAGTCCAGAGTTATCTGCACTGATTGCACAGATATATTCTTTAGTATCTGCACCTCTCTCAAATCCTGACCTTTTGTGGGCAGTGTTTCCTCTTATCATTACGACTGTCATAGTTGAGCTTTATTTCGGTGCCCACAAGGAAGAGAGGCTGGGGTGGAACAGCGCTACTGCTAACGGGCTTGTGCTTGTATGGGTCGGGGTGAATACGGTAAGGGCTGTGATGTCTTCCGGAGGGTTTGACTTAAACCTATTGACATCGCAGGTGGCGGCAGCTATAGTCGCTGTCGGCGCATTGCTGGTTTTTATCAGTTTTTTCCATATACTGCCTAAGGATATCGCATTTTTTGTATCTTCTGCTATTGTGGTTCATTTCCTTGCTTATCTCGGATTAATTTTCGTGTATACAGACATTGTCTTCACAGGCCTTACCTTTTATGCAGCATTTTTGATATTTATTGCTCTTGTTGTCTTTTTTTCTCTGGTGAAGAAGCTGGAGCCTGATCTGTATTGAGAATTCTTATAAGAAGTAGGATATTGGCGTGGGGGGTGAGATTTGAACTCACGTGAGCCGAAGGCTCAGTAACTTAGCAGGCTACCGCCATGGCCGGGCTAGGCGACCCCCACACGAATATTTTTCATTTTTTTCCGCGTATTTCTGTTTTTGCGGCAAAACTTTAAATTCTTGTTTGACTGAATAATGTATTAAGTGAATTGATAAAACTTAATAAAGATTTATATACAAGAATCTATTAAGCAGAATTATAATAGTTATCCGGTGATAAGATGGTTGTAAATGAAAGAGAAATCAATAGTATCGTAGGTCTTGATGCTTTTACAGACAAAGGCTTCTTTTGCGGAAAAGTTTCAGATGTTGAGCTTGACCTTTCAAAGTTCAGGCTAAGGACTGTAATCATTGATGCTGCTAAAGGCTCTTATCTCGCAAATGTTGTAGGCGATAAGAAAGGCGTGAAAGTTCCGTTTCCTATGGTGCAGGCTGTAAATGATATTCTTATAATAAAACATATCAAGCATTCGGTGCCTGATGACATACCTGATGATGAAGAATAGATCTTACTAATCTATTTTCTTGATTTTGCTCTTATTTTTATAATCTATATCCTATCTATGATGCTTAAATAGAATTCCTTGTCTTTCGGATGAGTCAGCATATCTGCGACATCGTCTTTTTTAACCCATCTGGCTTCCGGATTGTCGGGGTCTGTCGGCTTTAGGTCTTCTTCTTCTGTGCTGAAAAGGAACATGTGCATTGTCTTGAGCTCTGTCCTGTCCTCTTCTTTCGGGTCTTTTCCTATCTTGTGCCTGCTGTAGCTTCCGAGATTGTCTATGAGAGTCAGGTCTGTGACTCCTGTCTCTTCGGCTATCTCTCTTTTTGCGGCTGCGTGTGCGTCTTCGCCGTCTTCTATATGGCCTTTCGGCAGAGACCATGAGCGGCCTTTCTGGTTTACGACTATTACCCTGCCATCTTTTACTATAACTCCACCTGCGCTGTGCGTTACAATCATATTATTCATCCCTGCGTGATTTTTAGCCAATCCTATATCTTAAGAAACAGATGATGCCGCCCAGGCCTATAAGTTTGTCCCCGGCCTCATGTGTTGACCCTATGACCTCTACTTTTCCTGATGAGTTTTCTACAGTTTTCAGAATTTCCTGTACATCTTCTTTTTTCACTATGCTGTCTGAGACAAGGATTTTCTCTACAGCGCCTGCTTTCGCCGCCTTTGCAACTTCTCCTATACCATATGTTACAAGATCTGATTCTTTCCCGAGTGCTTCCATGAATTTCTCAATCTCTTTTGTCTCTCTTGATATTTCTGAAGTTTTTATGATCTGGTCTATAAAGCCGCGCTTTATGACTTCATATACGCCAGTCTCGCCTGTGACTGATGAGATGCCTGTGACGCATTTTCCTTTCATGTCAGTGTTTTTTCCTATAATCCTCATGATGTTCTCTTTTGCGAATCCGGGTCCTGCGATTATTATCCTGTCGTATCTTTTAGCGTATCCTTCAAGCGACCTGATTATGTCTTTATAATAGCTTTTGCCTTCAGGTGTACCGAACATTTTTCCCTGGTTCTCTGCCTTTATGGTGCCTAACATATTGACCTTGCTGTTCATAACCTCCCCAAAATCGGCTTTCCTCTCATCAAGCACCATGACAAGTATTTTTATCTTGACAGCCTTTACGCTTTTTTCAAGGCGCTCTATCTCATATCTTTTCCATTGCTTGGTTATGGATATGATGTCATTTGGGGTTATGCGAAAGCTGTGGTATCCAAAGCTTATGTCATCCGGGCCTTCAAGTATTTTGCCTTTCAGCCGCAGGGATTCTGTGACATCGTCAAATTCAACAGTCTCTACAGATATCTTGAGATACATTGGACGCTTCTCTTTCTTGTCTGATGTCTCAATAGTCCTTAAAGTCTTTGCCCCGACTATGTCACCTGCTGTTATCAGAAGTGACAGGTTCCACAGGTCATCTATGGTCTCCGGCTTTATTTTTGTCTCTTTTCTGAGATCTTTGGCGATTATCCTCATAATACATACCTTTTTTTCGCAAAAATTTAAAAACAGATGACGACAAATAATATATAGTGCTATATGTATTTATTATATAGGTAATATAAATGGAAATTATCAAGCCCGTTCCGACAGAGCCTTTCACTTATGTGTTTGCGGCAGCGGTGATAATATTCTTTACCCTGTTCCTTATGTTCGGGCAGGAGCCTCTATATGATGAGGATATACCATCTGATATTGATATCTCAGAAAAAGGCGAGATCATATTTTCAGCAACATCGGCAAGTCTCCTGTCAAATAAGACACAGACGGCAAGGACAATTGATTTCGGTGATTTTGATGTGGGCTATACATCGCATGAGCGGACTATACAGGAGATGGATTCGCTCCTGATAGAGAAAGGTGTATTCAGGTCATCGTCAAAAGAGTTCAGCTTTGACGGTTCAGGGATGGAGGGTGCAGTGCTTAAGTTTCAGGCAGGTGATTCTAATTATTACGGGAACCTGAGGATATATCTTAATGATGAGCTTATATTTGATGATATAACTTCTGCCGGTGCCAAGTATGCTATTGAATTCAACAATCCTCTTGATTATAATGTTGTCCGTATAGAGGCGCAGTCAAGCGGTGTGAAATTCTGGGCACCGACAACATACATGCTTTCTAATGTAAGGCTGTCTGCCACTTCTTTTGATAATATAGACAAGATGTTTTCATTTACGGTCTATGAGTATGAGATGAGAGGTTTTGATGCAGCATTGAGCTATGAGGTCGGTTCAGGATCCATAAGGCAGGGTGACCTGCACATAGAGATAAATGGCAATGATGTGAATGACGAGAAAAAACCGATGTTTGGCAGGATATATAAAGAGACATTTGACAGGGCTGACGGTGTCATAGCGGCAAAGCCGGACACCAACTACATCCAGTTCAGCGCCGACAAGGACTCAAAATATGAGATACAGGATGCCCAGCTGACAATAACATATTTTGACACTGACAGGGCAGCAGTCGCTGAATACACTCTTATGATTGATGAAGATACATATGATGACATGTATAATGAGACTATTGTTCTTGAGTTCTATGCAGATAAGATATCTGAGGATACATCTCTTGACATATATCTCAATGATGCCCTTTTTGAGCATGACACTGAGCTTTACGAGAACCTGATTGTTCTGTCGCAGGATGATTTCAGGCGGGGTAAGACTAATGTTCTCAAATTCTCTACATATGGTATCTATAAGCTTTCAGACATTGACATAAGGATTGTTGAAGATGATGGCTTTTTCCTTTTCTAGGGGCTTTTTGGTTAAGATATATTAACTTGGCGTGACAATTATCTTTTGTCAGCTTTACTGCTGTCTTTTGATTAAAGGTTTTTTTGTATGGTTGTGACGAATGTTAATATAGAAGATCTTAAGAGACGAAGATACTGTATGATTAATGAGAAAAAAGTTCTTGAACGAAATATTAATGGCCTTAAAGCTACGATGAGCCAGAAAAGGGCTCAGATAAAGACTTTTGAGAGATATTATCCTAGCAATACTGTTTCTATTAATGCAGCAAAAAAGCAATTGAATCTCATGAATGAACAGCTTAATCTAAAGAGTTACAGTTACAGGCTTAACAATAAGACAATAGGCGATATAGATCGTCAGATCTCTACTGAGATTCATAATTGTGAAAATCAGCAGAAAGAATTATCCAAAGCGATGGCAGATGCTCAAAAAGGAGATTTAAGCGAGGCGAAATCAGAGAAGAAGTTTGTTAAGCAGTTCAGGAAAATTAAAGGGCATGCAGGAAAATTGCACGGGCGTATGAAATCACTTAATTGGCTTATGATTCTTCTTTTCATCTCTGCGATTGTTATTGATTATTATGGCTTTACCGGGAAGACATTCGGTGAATTGTCAACACCTTTTATTCTGGTGCCTTATATCTTTATAATACAATTCATATTTATCTTCTGGTTTTTTTTGGATTCAGAACATAATATGGGCACAATACTTCTTGTCCTTGCCTTTCTTTTCAATGTATATACCCCTTTCAGTATTTTTTTGTTTGGCTCATATTTTCCTCTGATGCTTTTGCTTGCCGTCATGAGGTATAATATGGGAGAAGAAATAAGTTTTGGGAATATTTGGACTATAGTGATTCTTCTCATATTCTTTGCCTTTGTTTATTCGGCTGTTCCGTTTTTGACCACTACTTTGCCTTCTATATTAGGTATCGATAACTCCTTTTTCACTTGATTACTTTTCACGAAGCCAGGATGATGCAATTGATTCTGACGGGATATCAGATTTAGATATGGATTCAAGCTCTTTATTGATTGATTATATATATTTGTATAACGGCATGTTTACCCTTTTTACCTTTAACAATGCAACTTATAGTCTCTGTTGATTTTTCTAAACAATATAAATAAAGAAGTCACAATATGTATGTATGGATAAATATATAGCAGCATTTATCTTTCTTGTTCTTGTCATTAGCGGCTGCACTGTCGTTGACTCCGGCACTGGCGAAACATCAGATTCTACATCTGATGACGGCTCTTTGGATTCAGATGCATCCACTTCATCTTCTTCATCAAGCTCTTCATCTTTAGCATATTCGAGTTTAATTTGCTTTTTATATCCTCCTTCATGTCTTGCTTCTGTAGATACGACTGATGGCAGTGATACACCGACACTTATATCTGACGGGACAGTTAATACGGTGGAGTATGCGCTTGCAAGGCCTACGATAAAACAGTCTGCTTTAAATCAGGATCCCGGTTATGATATAACTACAAGATGGGTAGTTAAGAATGATGGCGATGAAACTATCTATACAGCGTTGTTTCTTATCAATGGCTCTCAGATTGATGGAAATCAAAGCGGGAAAATCTATCTTGACAGAAACTATAATTCATTTTCTGAAATGGTTGATTATCCCGGTGTTTCAATATCTAATGACTTTTTTTATCATCAATATGTGCCAGTATCCAGAAGCATGACCCGGACCGCAAAAGTTGTGTTTGATATACCCCAATGTTCTCTCGGGCAATTTAATGCACCTGTTTTTGTTTTATATAAACATGATATTGGATCCAGTATCATGCTGACCCTGGCTGATTTCGATTGGTGGGAAGAATTGAATAATCAAGAACAGGACTCAAAAATAATGCCTCAGAAATCATTATCTATATTCGGCCCTTTTTCATTATCTATATATCCTGATAATAATTTCCAGCCAATCATAATCAGTGATGGCGAGAAATTCGGAATCAATTTTAAATTATCAAACAATGATAATGGTCGTGCATCGATAAATAAGTTTGATATTTATATATCAGATAAATTAATTCCTCAGGATATGGGGACTTCTAGATGTGATCTTGAAGCAAATCTATCAGCAACACCTCCCAGCGGCATGAATGCTTATACTTTGAAGCAAACGCTGCTTGATGAGATGAACTCTGTTGACATCTCTTATGATGACGGTTTTAAGGGAAGCCAGGAATATGATTGCTCTTTTATATACGATCCGGTTTATTTTGAGACTGATTTTGATAAAGGTGGTTCTGTCCAGAGGTACATAAGCTTATATGTTGAGTATACATATGTCTATAACGGCATGTTTACTCTTTCCACAATAAATGATACTGATTATAGTGCTTGTTGATTTCATCTAAACAATATAAACAAAGCATATACAATATATGTTATGGATAAGTGTATTGCAGCATTCATCTTTCTTGTTTTTATCATCGGTGGCTGCACCGGCGATGATTCTGGCACCAGTGGAACGACTGTTACCGGGAACAAGGAGACTCAGATTGTCGCATCTGATATTCTTTCAATAAACTTCTTCGGAGTGATACCTTCAAATCAGCTTTCTACAGACAGGCCTTTCATAGTCCATCTTGAGGTAGAAAATGTCGGCAACAATCCTGTGACATTGCAGGTTGACAGTTCCGGAAGCTATGACGGCGATATGGTGATTTATGACTACTGCTCTGATATTTTTGAGATTGATTCATTCAAGATGAGTCCTTCGCATCCAGGAGATCCAGATGAGATTGAGATAAAGCCCAGGACCCTGCAGTTCTTTGAGTGGAAGAGCAGAACACCGGACAGTGATATAGTGTCTGGTGCAGGTGTGACATGCAATCTTTATATGCAGCTGTCATATGATGCTGTAGCATCGACAAATACCTATGTATATTTTGCTACACCTTTTGAGATACTTCGAAGTTTCTATACGCGCAAAAACATGTATCTTTTAGGAAGCAATCTTGCTACAGATGGCCCTTTGAAAATCAATATAATATCTGATTCACAACAGCCGATAGCTATGGACAACAATGCCTGGACAGTATCGATAAATATAGAGAATGTTGGCGACGGCCTTGTGGATGTGAAGAATCTTAAGCTTGTGCTTCCTGATGAGATAGAGACTGCAGGCAGTACGACAGTTGATGGAGAAGACATCTGCAATCTTGAGAAGGCAGAGAATCTTGAGATCTATAAGAAGAGTTCTAAGGTGATAACATGCATGTTCACACCGCCTGATGAAAAAGTCCTTATAGCGACAGCATATAAGATAAAAGCAGTTGCAGAGTATACATATACTATAAAAGACAGTGTTCAGCTTTCTGTAAAGCCGTTGGTTTGAAATTTATAACCAAAAACTATATATATACACTCCGTTTAATTATTGTTAATCGGTGATATTTATGTCTATTAAATCTAAAAGCAGATTTGTCGCTTATGCGATGGTCTTAATGACTGTTCTTGTGCTGGGATGCACAACTGATGGGACCCCAAGTTTTGCGGCATCAGACAAAGGTGTTGTCATCTCAGAATTCCAGTTTGACACTCCTGCGGTGTATCATAAGGAAGATGTCAACTTAAGGCTTGTACTTGAGAATCAGGGTCAGAAGCAGGTAACAGGTCCAACTTCTGTATTCGTATATGGTCAGACTGTATCATCAACAAATACCAAGCATTGGGAGCAGATAGGTTCTGTCGCTGTATCGCCCGGCACAATGGGTGACATAACTACAGTATGGACAATACCTAATACTGATTTCCTTCCACCTCAGCCTGAGATGGGCGTTCCTGGCGGTGTAGCTACATTTGAAGCTCTTCTTAAGGCACCAGAACTTGAAGAAGGTGAATCAACTCCATATACATTCTTTACAAGGGTATGTTATCCTTACAAGACCAGCATGCTTGCTACAGTGACTTCATCTTCAAGAGATGAGATGAAGGTACAGCAAGATACAAGCGCGATTGAGAATGTAAACACGGCAGGTCCTGTGCATGTAACGCTTGGAGGGCAGTCAAACATTATTGCAAGAGGTTCGACAATTCCGGTCATCTTCAAGATAGAGAATGTCGGCGGAGGATTTTCCACAGATGTTGCAACAGCTTGCGCTGCTACGCCAGCCAGCACAGACAGGGACAAGGTTAAGGTCAGCATTGAAGTGGAGGGATTCCTTCTTGACGGCACAGCTCACACAATGTATGGCAATACTATAACTACAGACTGCACGCGAACAGTGAAACTGATAGGCGGAGAAGCTGAATTGAGATGCTCAATACCTATAGACCCAAATACACCTTCAAGGGAATACCACATAAGAGCTACCGCAGAGTATAGGTATTATGTAGGCTCTGATGCACCGATAAATGTTGATTACATAATTGAGTGATCAGCTCTTATCTTATTCTCTTTTTTCTTCTATTTTTTTTAAAACATATTTAAACGCACAGAGATAAGGATATTTATGGATTCCAGCCATTCTTTTAAAGCCTGTATCATTGTCGCATCCATCCTTCTATTATCAGGCTGCGTCGGTTTATTTCCTCCCGCTACAGGAACTTTTGGCTTTTCAGGATACGGCACTGGCATAAAAGTACATTCTTTTGATTTCTCTTCAGACAAAGTCTACAGCGGGCAGCCGTCCCTGCTCACTCTTGAGATGCAGAACCGTGGAGCGATAGGTGTTGAAGATGACATATATGTATACCTTTACGGCCTCAGCAGAGGAGAAAATGAGTGGTTTGATGACCTTTCAGATATAAGCTTAAGCGGAGCCAGGATGGCAGCCGGCGACCCGCGAGTGCTTATTGTTGACAGCCTTATGGCACCGATCAAAAGCCTTGATGCCGGTGGTGAGTATGCCCAGATAACATGGGTTCTTGATGCCCCGAATGATCTGCCTGAAGAACAGGTATTCAAGTATTCTGCAGGCACCCGTGTATGCTATCCTTACTCTACAACATCAATAGCCAAGATTGAGGTGCTTGATGAAGAAGAATACCTTTACCGTGACAGGGAAGGGACGCTGAAGAGGCATGCTATTACGATTGATACCACAGCAGGCCCTTTGGATGTGGTGATGACGACAGACCAGCCGGTGATGCTGAGCGATACTGACGAGCTTACCTTAAGGGTCAAGATTGTGGATCGCGGCGGCGGGACAATAACAGCAGAGGACTGTTCTGATGCTTTTGACTGGGAAGACAAAGCGCTTGACCTTTTTACTCTCCATGATAAGGTAAGCGTCACTCTTGGTAACAGGGAATGTGATCTTGGGCTTCGCGACCTTTATTTCAGAGTTTCAGGCTCCGGCTCTCCGACAGCGGATTTCCCCGTGACATGCAATATACCTTCGCTTGATGTCCCAATGCGCATACTTGACCTTAAGATGAGGTTTGAGTACAACTATTTCATTGACGAAAGCGCAGTCATCAGCGTTGAAGGTCTTTGGGAAGAATGAGTTAATAGAAATGTTATAAAAATAAAGTGGTAGATAAAAAAATAAAAGAAGAGGAAAAATACCTCTAAATGTTGTCAAGAATCTGCTTTATGTCGTCTTTCCTGTCTTCCCTGACCTTGTCTTTCTTCTTTGCGGGCACGGCTTTCTTTTTAGGAGCAGGTGTTACTTTTTTAGGTGCAGGCTTTGCTTTGGCAGGGGTTATTTTAGGCTTTTCTGCCTCTTTCTTCACTTCAGCCTTCTTCTCCGCGACAGGTTTAGGTTTTTCAGCTTCTTTTTTCGGTTCCTCTTTTTTCTCAGCAGTTTTTGGCTTCTCAGCGGCCTTTTTCTCCTCTTTAGCCTCTTCCTTTACTTCTTTTTCTTCCTTCTCATCATCTTTCAGAAGTTCAGGACCGAATATTATGAGGATTATTATTATTATGCCGATTATTATTGCTGTCAATATGTCTGTCGGGAACTTTTTTTCGTCCTCTTTCTCATCTATCTTATCGTCTACAGGCTGTTCATCAGCGATAACATCACCTGTTATCGGAGCCACTATATCTTCAGATTTGAAAGAAAATTTCAGCTCTTTTTCTTCCGTATTGCCTGCATCTGACTCTATTGTCACCTTTATCGTGTATGTGCCTTCAGCTGTAGTGTATTCTGGAGATGCATAGACAAAGATATCTGCTGTCTCTCCTGCCTTGACAGATACAGTTTCCGGGTTTACAGTGACCCATCTTGGACCATCGACTGATGCTGTGTACTCTGCGTCGAACTCGCCGTCATTTTTTACAGTCAGCGTGTAGAGATAACCTTTGAAGTCTTCTGCGAATATCGTGTCTGAATCGCTTGATACGCTGATGCCGTAGCATGAGTTGAAATCTTGCATAGATACAGTGATATCCTCAGATGCCTCTGCACTTTCAGATTCTGCTGTTACGGTCATGACCATGTCTTCTGTGTCGCCCTGTTCTGTATTGACCAGAAGCAATACCTTTTCGCTCTCACCAGCATTCAGGGTCACACTTGTCTCTGAAAGAGAACCGTCGCTTGCAGATATCGTGTATGTGTCGGATTTCTTTCCGGTATTTGCGACATTTATCTTAAATGCTGCAGCCGCGCCCGGGCAGACATCTGCTTTATCTTTGTCTGCTGATAATTCAATATCATAGCATTGCTCAATGATTATCTTTCCGTATGCTTTGTCCTGAGCATCTGCGGACCTTATGGTTATGCTGTATTCTATCTCTCCTATCTCAGCATCGTCTGTGGATATCTCAAGATATGTCTCTGCAACCTCTTTGGATTCAAGCTCAATCTCATCATTCTTGAAATATGCGTCTTTTGCATCTGTTGAAAGCTCAAAAGTGCCTGTCTTGTATCCTGTGTTCTTTGATGTTATGACAATCCTTGCAGTGTCGCCCTTGCATATGCCTACTTCAGGCGGTATGTTGATAACAGCAATGCCGTAGCATGCCCCTTCTGAAACGACTTCTATCTCTGCGCTGCCGGATGCATATGATGTTGCTGACTGTGCCGTTATCGTGACAGTGTCTTCTCTTGAGGCGACAGGCACTGAAAGTTCTGCTGTCTTTTCTGCACCTGATGCTATTGTTATCCTGCTTACATCAAACTTTCCTGCTGATGCTGTCAGTATGAATGTCTCTTCTGTCTTTCCTGTGTTTGATAATGTGACTTCTACAGTCTCTGTGTCGCCTATGCATGATTCAACAAGACCTGTCTCTGTTGTGATCTCTATTCCATGGCATTTCATGACAACAAAATCTATGCTGTCCTGATACTTGCCGGAATCTGATTCTGCTGTGATTGTTATTGAATATTCCCCTGCTTCTGCGTCAATTCCCGGCTTTATCCAGATTGCGAATGTCTTGGTCTCGCCGCCTTCAAGCGTTATCACATCGTTTCCGATAGTAACCCAGCCGCTGTCAGAAGTAATGGTATATGTATCTGTATCAGAACCGAGATTTTTCAGCGTAGCTGTTATCATTGTGTCCTCTACAGGACATGATGCTACCGATTGCGTGCTCAGCTGAAAATCAGCATTATATGACGCAGCCATAGCAGGCTGTGCCATGCTCAGCATTAATATCATGCTTAATGCGAAAATGACGTATTTTATTGTTTTCATATATTTCACCACCGAATAGAGTTAAAATGTATTTAATGTTTATAATTTTATAAATATTACTATTTTTTTTCATATTTTCAGACCACAATATTGCTCCATGGCACAATATAGGCCGTTTCAGGCACTGTCTTTGCCACTTTCCCTAAGTTTCCTGTATCATGAACCCTTTTAAGCAGTGATGCTGTCGGCTTTTCCATATCTGAAAGCTCAAGAGGCCTTACAGTCTTTCTTGTTATCCTGTGCGCCATGCCCATCATAAGCACAATAGCAAATATGGCGAGCAACAGCATTAACATGTCTGATGTAACAGGACTGAAAAACGGCTGTGCGGCAGTTTCTTTAAGCTGATCGTTCTCGCTGACAAAGACTGTTAGCGGTATCTCGCTTATGATCCTTTCCTCATTCCTGACATAGATTATCCCATAGTATCTGCCCGGTTTTTCATCAACGCTGAAATACAGCGGCAGTATCTTTGTCTGCTCCGGCTTTATGATTTCCGGCTGAGGTATGAACACCATATCATTATCAAAATCAGTATCTACAGAAAACAGATGGCTTCTGTCCTCGTGGTTTGTTATGGTGACTCTCACTATATTGCTCTCATACTGGTTCACATCTATCTCCTTGTTGCTTGCCTCGACAGTTATGTAGTTGATCTTCTCCTCTTCAGCTATCTCTTTGTCTTCTTCTGCCTCTATTATTGTAATTACAATATCTTTTTCAGGCTCTTGAGGCATTGTTTCAACAGGCTCCGGCACTTCTGCGATGTTGACTATCCTATGCTTCTTTGAGTCGCCGATTGATACTGTTATAACATGGTCTCCGGTCTTCTCTATCTTCACAAATGTTGAGTAGTATCCGTTGATGTCGGGGACGGTCGTCTTTTTCGCGATGCCGTCTATAAATATGCTTATTACCTCGTCAGTTGGATCCACATATCCGAATATCTGGATGTTTTCGTTCACTGTAGCGTCTTTAGGATATACATTCATCGTTATGTCTATAACAGGCGTCTTTTCCTCTATATCAAACTTTTTTGTCATGCTGTCTTCTGCCTTTATAAGGCTTGTTCCCCTGTATATCCTTGCGACAATCTCTACTGTGTGCGTCCCTATATCCATGTCTTCAGTGTCATGGCTATATGTGTATGAATGTGTTCTTTCAGAATAATACCTTGTGATTTTCCTTTCAAGATAGCCGTCTATATAGAAACTTAAAGTGACCTTTGACTCGTCCTCAGGTGTCTCCACGTCAAAATCCACAGTCACCTGTGCAGTTTCACCTTCATATATCGTTTTGGGCGTTATGTCAATGTCTGATATGGATATGTCAGTGGCTGCATATGCTGTTCCTGATATGAGTGCCAGGAAGATTATTGCACTGATAATGATTTTTCTTATCATTTTCACCACTTGTGAACTATATATAAGCTCTTAATTTTATAAAGCTTTCTATTTGTTATAACTTATTGATAACAATTAAATACGAATATATCCGGGCAGTTATTTTGCCCTGTATCTTATAACAGTTGCCCTGATCGCTTCTTTCCTGAGATATACAGCTATTATTATCAATAGTATCAGGAAGTAAACTATCATATTGAAGCTTCCTTCTACCCATGTAAGAAGGCCTGTAGGACCCTGTACCGGTTCAGGCTCTCCCTTGTCTTCAATGTCTGCAATATATTCTCTGCTTATACTGTATTCGTATACAAGAACATCTTTTGAATATAATGTCTCGTCTCCCTGGACTATTGCGAAATTGTGCTTGCCTTCTTCAAGATCTACCTTGTATTCTATCAGGAAGCAGCCGTTCCCGTCAAGAGTCAGTGATTCTACAATACCAAAATCTATCATAAAGTCTATCGTGTCTGATTCAGGGTCTATGAGGCATCCTTTTATCGTGATTGTCTGGCCTATGTATGCAGTGTCAGGAAGGTCTATCTTTGATACATATATTGTTCCGTTGCCTAATGCATCGTCTGTCTCGTTCTCTATGATTGTGATTTCTACAGGTGGTGTGCCTCCACCGCCTCTGCTACTGCTTGTGCTGCCTCCGCAGTTGATATGGCATGTAGGGTCGTTTATGTCAAGAGGATTGGTGTTGTTTTCTATCTCCCAGCCGTCTGTGTACCCGTCCCCGTCCGTGTCCGGGTTGTTAGGGTCTGTGCCGTGAAGATATTCGTCTGCATTTGAAAGCCCGTCACTGTCAGCGTCAAGAGCGCCGTCTTTCGGGTCTGTAGGGTTAAGGCCGTTGTCAACTTCCCAGCCGTCAGGCATTGTGTCGTTGTCTGTGTCATTGCTGTTCGGGTCTGTCCCAAGCATGTATTCCTCATAGTTGTTCAGGCTGTCGCTGTCAGGGTCTTCAAGGTCGTCTGTTATGCTGTCATTGTCAGAATCGTTGTTGTCCGGGTCAAGAAGGTTGCCTGTCTGGTTATAATGGTTTTCCCAGTCTGTAGGCAGCCTGTCGCCGTCAGGGTCGTTAGATTCTCCGTCCATGAGTGTTGTCGCACTTGCCTCTTCGCTTGCGTTGCCTTCATTGTATACATTGTCTACTGATTTCATGACAAAATAGTATGTCGTGTTTTCTGCAAGGCCTGTGATGTTTATCATGTTTGTGTCCGGCTCTGCTGCAACTGCCGGGCTGCCGAAATCATATACACCTTCAATTTCGCTTGAATATATGCTGTAGTATTTTACATCGTCCGATGCTGAAGATATCCAGCTCAGCCTTATAGTGTCGTCTGAAAGGGCTATGGCGACAATGCCTGTCGGCGGTTCCGGTGCTGTCTCATCATCAATGACTGTGTATTGCGCGCCCGTGTCTGTCGCTGTATTGCCTGAAAGGTCGCGTGCGATGACAGTCAGATTATGCGTGCCTAAAGTCTGGTTAGGTGATATGTCTCCTTCCCAGATATTTTCTGCTGTGTTTATAAGCTGAATTTCATCAGCGTAAATCTCGAGGATTCCTGAGTTGTCAGTCGCGTTGACTGTGACATGTATCAACTGGGTCTTCTTGAATATGTCGTTGTTCAGGGTGACACTGTTGATGACAGGATCTTCCGTATCTGCTATGACATGCACATCAAAGCTTCCGCTTCCTATAATAAGACCTTCTGTGTCATAAGCATGTATAGATACGATGTAACCGCCTACTGTAATCGCTGTCACATTCCATCCTAATGTTTTTGTTTCATTGATTCCGAAGTCTCCCGGCGCCGTGTCATAAGCTATGTCAATGCCTGAAGAATAGACAAGCTTGATTTCCGGGCTTATCGCTGCAAGATCGCCCGTGTTTGTGATAGTGACTGTGCCTGTTGCTGTCTGGCCAATCAGGAGCGTCATATCATCTATCTCAAATGTGAGCTGGGGGCTGTGCGTCTCAGGTACGTCAAGTATGTTGACATAGGCTGTGTCTGAAGCGTTGTTTGACTCGTTGTCCTCGACGAAGAGCGTGATTGCGTGAAGGCCCGGCATTGTGCCGTTTACATACCATGTAAGGTTCAATGGCTGTGTCCCGTTCACTGTAGGAGCTATTGAAGGTATGTTTTCTGTAATATCCCTTATTTCCGGATTACCTGTGAAGTTAAGGCCGTCTTCAAGAGTGATTGTCACATCTACATCATTGCTTGTCTCGTTGCCTGTGTTGTAGATTATTGCCCTTACTTCAAATGACCTGTAAAGTGAAATCTCTGTAGGCGCTATGGCTGAGACGCTCAGGTCTATGCGTATCGGTGTTGAACGAATCTCTATCTCTTTTGTCTTTGTGATGCCGTTAACAGTCACGCTTATGATTCCTGTGCCTGCGCTTGTTCCTGTTATGGTGAATGTCTGCCATACAGCGTCCTGCTCTGTCGTGTTTGCCTCGATAAAGACATCGCTGACCGTAGTGTCACCTATTATATCTATGTATCCGTCTCCTGATATTGAGATGTCTGTTGATCCGTTCTCAGCTCCTGTGTTGTAGATGCCAACAAGGACATCTGTCGTGTCGCCTATGGTAAGGCTGTCCGGTGCAGCTATCCTGAAGTCGAATATAGGAGCTTTGTGGACTGTGATATCTACTGTTGCGTTCGCTGTCTTTGTGCCGTTGTAGAGCGTGTCTAATCCAATCTGGTAGTTGCCCCACATCGCAGCCTCAATATCCCATGTGAAAGTCTGCTCTGAAAGCGCAGGGATGTCTATGTTCTGTGTAAATGTGCCGTCGGGCTCAAGGCCTTCAGGAACTGAAATTGTAAGTGTGCCTATCGCGCTGCTTCCGCCGCTGTTCCTTAATGTGGCTGTTACTGTGAAATTGTTTCCCTGATCAAGCTCTATAGCTGATGTGGCTTCTATTGAAAGTATAGGGTTCGGGTTTATAGTTATGTTCGCTGTTGTTGTGTCGTATGAGGTCGCGCCCTGGTTGTCTGTTGCCGAGAAGATGACAGTGTATGTGCCGGTCTGTGTGTAAATATATGTCGGGTTCTGCTCTATGCTGTCTATTGCGCCGTCGTTGTCAAAATCCCAGGTGTAAGACTCTACTGTTCCGTCAACATCTGTCGCTGTTCCCAGGAACTGGACAGTCTCATTGACATATCCTGTGTAAGGCCCGTTCGCGTCTGCTGTGGGTGCATCATTTATTGAGATGACTGTGATTATGACTGTTGCAGTGTTGCTGTCAACTGTTCCGTCGCTGGCTTTGAATGTGAATGAGTCAAGACCATTGAAGTTCATGTCAGGCGTGTATGTTGCGATGTTATTGCTTATGATAACAGTGCCGTCTGATGGGTCTGAAACTATGTA
>JAIVYO010000002.1:0-24856 GCA_048635405.1 Campylobacterales bacterium
TCTTTGGCAATGAAAATCTGATTCTCTTAGAACAATCTATAGGTGGCTGCCGGTGGCGGCTGCAAAATCGGTATCCTTGGTGGAATAGGTCCTGAAGCGACCGGTGAATTCTACAACAAGCTAATACTTGGACTGCAGGAGAAAAAGCTAATCAAAAGCAATAAGGATTTCCCGCAGATAATTATCAATAGCATACCTGCACCGGAACTTATATATGATACAATATCTGACGAAGAATTAGAGCCTTATATTTCAGGATTGAAAGAACTGGACAATTTTGGTGTAGATTTCATTGTTATGGTATGCAATACTATACATCTGTATCATGGAAAACTTCAGAGATATGTAGATGCACCCATATTAGACCTAAGACAAGAGCTAAGGAACAATCTTATGAAAAACAATATCTCAACCACGCTTGTAATAGGCACGCCCAGCACAATAAGGATGGGCCTTTACAGGTTCAGAGACATAAAGACCTTTGAGCCGGATAATGATGAAATCAGTATTCTGAGTGATGCGATATTCAATTTCAACAGAGGCATAGATAAATCCGGACAGATAAGGAAAACAAAAGATATATGCCAAAAATATATAGATAAAGGCTCAAATAAAATCATTTTAGGATGCACAGAGTTTGCGGTCATGCTTGGCAAGGAAAAAGACATACCTAA
This sequence comes from Campylobacterales bacterium, assembly GCA_048635405.1. Classification (GTDB taxonomy): domain Archaea; phylum EX4484-52; class EX4484-52; order EX4484-52; family GLR71; genus GLR71. Next base: position 675 of record JAIVYO010000002.1, read on the forward strand.
AGTAGATACAATAGATGTTCTCGTGGATGCTACTATAGGAAAATTTGTCAACAAACAACTTCCTCAATCATCTTTTTGAAGTGTTCAACTTCATCCCTGAACCTCTTTACAGTCTTGACCAGGTACTCTCTCTGGACGCGGAACTGATGCATGAGCAAAGCGATTATCTGCTCGTCGCCCTCTGCTTTGACTTTGGCTGTCTTCTTTTCTTCAGACCTATACCTGGAATACATCGCCTTCGCATTTACGACTATGCCTGCATACTTCTGGGGGTCTGTCTTCTCTATCCTCTTTGCGAAGCCCGCAAGGCCTGCTATCTTTCTCAGCTCTTTCCAGTCATGGAACAGGATTGAACATTGCGGCACTATCTCTTCGCGGCTGATGCCGCCTAAAGTCCTGGATATGTCATCTACAATGTTCCTGAAGTCTTCTTTCTTCTTCTCTGTCCTTTTCCCGGCAACGAACTCCAGCCGTACTATGCCATCCTGAATCTTTTTCGTGCCAAGTATCTTTATGCATTTTACCTCATCTGTGCTCTTGACATGAGTTCCGCCGCATGCTTCTATGTCGAAATCGTCTATCTTTACCACGCGCAGGGTTGCTCCGGGGACTGCACCGCCCTGATACAGGCGAAAACCATATCTTTTTTCTGCCTCGTCTTTCGGGAGAATGAGAGACTCCACCTTTATGCCGGATACTATGGCCTTGTTTGACAGATCTTCTATCTTCTGTATCTGTTCAGGTGTCAATGAATCATAATGTGTGATGTCAAGGCGCGCTTTCTTCTCTGTCTTCTCGGCACCTGCCTGCCATATATGCTCGCCTAAGATCTTTCTTGCGGCGCCGTTTATTATGTGTGTGGCTGTGTGATGCTGTGACAGCTGGATGCGCCTCACTTTCTCTATTTTCCCATCTACTATGTCGCCAGACTTAAATGTGGGCTTATTTTCTAGCCCGTGGATGACAACTGCACCCTGCTTGAATATATCTATGACAGGTATACCGCCTATAGTTCCGAGATCGTGCACCTGCCCGCCGCTTGTGGGATAGAAACATGTCTTATCTAAAATCACATTATTTCCAATAATTTTCAAGACCTTTGCTTTAAAATCTATTTTTAGATAATCATCAAAATAACCGACCTGTGTATTTTTAATACCTGAAATATCAAATTTTTCTTCTTTTAGTGTCTTGGTTTTAGAAACATTTTTCTCATGCCTCTGCGTCACAAGATTATAGAAGTCGGCAGGAACAGATATCTTGAGGCCTGCTGATTTCAGCATTCCTGGACTTATGCCGTTTGAGTCATACAGCTCGACAAGCTTTGCGTCTGATATCTTTTTTCCCTGAAGGCTTTGGACTATCCTTTGCGATTTTTCTTTTGTCGCGTAATATTTCCGCCTTTCCACCTCAAGTATCTCAGCGACCTCATCAAGATTATCTGAGAGTTCAGGATACTGGGGCTTGAGATACTGCGCATGCCTTTTGCAGACATCAAGAAGGTCTATATCCCAGCCATACTTATTGATGAAATCAAGAGATCTCCTATAAAGGACGCGAAGGTTATAACCGCCGCCTGCATTTGAAGGCAGTGCACCGTCTGTCAGGGCAACAAGAAGAGATCTTGTATGGTCGCAGATTGAGTATATGCCGGAAAGAGGTATTATGTTACCCTTCAAATCCTTGACAGAATAGCCTGTCTTTTTCGCTATTGATTGCCAGGTCTTGTTGATATCGTCAACCTCATCTATATTGAGATAGCCGGAATATGGCAGGAACTTTTTGAGCATCTGCCTGTCGGGCCTTATTCCTGACCTCTTGTAAAGATGAGAGACAACAGGGCCGAAGTTTGCCTCATAGCTTGTCTCTGTACCGTGAGAGAGCCATGAGCATCTTTCCTGGCCCATGCCCATGTCAAGGACCTTTATATTCAGGTCGTTGAGGTTTCCTGATGCATCTTTTTCGTACAGCATGTATACCTGGTTGCCTATCTCAAGGCCGCGCGAGAAGAACTCAATGGACGGGCCGAAATTGCCGCCGCCACCCCAGGCATCCTCGTGAAAGACAAGCTCTTCTTTGGGCAGCTTCATGCCTTTTGTGAGCCATAAGAAAATGTCGCTGAAATATCCTGCCTGATTGTAATCTTTTGACGGCATGAAAGCGTGCTGGCCAATCATGACAAAACCAGTGTAATGGCGGCCTGTTATACCTACGTTCTCTATGTCTCCGAATCTCATGCAGAACTGTGGGATGACAAGAGGGTTTGCAGGAGGCTTTATCTCTCCTGAGACCACATATGGCTGGAAGCCGGCGATTGAAGCTATGGTGAAGTCCATGGTCGGGTTCCATCTTGCCACAGACGGGTATCTTTTTATTGGTGTGTAGCCTTTGTTTTTGAACATCTTTGAAAACTTCTGCCAGACCTGTATGAAATCCATCTTCTCTTTTGCCGGGCTGTCGCCTATGAACGAATATCCTCCAGAGCATTCAGGCTCGCCGCAGACATCCCTTTCTGCTGAAGACCAGAAGAAGTTTCCGCATACCCTGCATCTGTATCTTGAAAGGCCAAGCTCCCTGAAAGTTGATGTGGGGTAATAATTATCCGGATTCTCCTGCGCTTTCTTCCTCAACTTTTCCTTTATCTTTTTATCGTCCATCACTATTACCTTTGGATATCATTTATTGTTGAGCTAACTTATTTAATGTTTATGCAATGCCAACATTTATTTAAAGTGGGCTAAACAATTATTTTCAAGGTCATTTTCATGGACGATGATATCAAGAAGCTCAATCCTTCCGTGAACTATGATGCTCTGCCCATCAAGAAAAACATAAACGTTATGCTTGATGAGAGCAAGGCAAAAAGAGAAAAATACTCATCAGATATTGATATCAGGAATAAGCGTGATGATACTTTTTTCAAATATTTCACTTTCATATTGACGATAATATTTATAATCATAATTCTCAATATCACGGTCGCATCATACAAGATGCTTGACCCGGACCTATTCTCGCCCTGCAGAAGCGTGCTGTCGGATGAGATTATTGATGTATATTCAAGCATAGACGACCAGAAGACTGCCAAGGCTGCGCTGATACAGAGAGTGCCTGGTGAATATTCATTTGTTGAATCCAAGATTGAATCCTGCGGGATTTACGGTATATTCTCATATCATTTCACAGACGGCAATACTACCTATATCGTGTGCGATGATGAGACTGTGACGCACACAGATATGGTCTGCAAGAAACAGAGAGTTACAGAAAGATTTTTCATATCTATAATAACTATCATATAATTAAGATACTGATCATTATGGAAGAAGAAAATGCAGAGGATATGATAAAGAAAGAAAGGCTTGAAAGGCTTTACAAAAGATTATTTCTTGCTATCGCGATTGTCGCACTCTATGCGATAATAAAGCTGACATTTATTGCTACAAAAGATATGGCTCTTGATGTCGCGATTAGATGCGAATTTGAGCTTTCAGAGTCAGAAGGGTATGTCTTCAGCAGAATACGAAATGTTGAAGATGCGCAGAGTGTCATGACAGAGCATACAGATGAAAACTTCACATTCATAAAATTCATCCTTGAGCCCTGCGGAGATGGAGGCGTATCAGCATACTATTTCAATACGTCAGCACATACATACAGGCTTTGCGAAGAAGGGACAGTGCAGAAATTTATTGAAGTATGCGGGACAAGAGGTTTTACGGGAAAAATGCTTATATCAACTGTAGAATTTCTGGATATTGTCCTTTGAATATCACTGCTGATGCCTGCTTATGCCCATGCGCATGATTGTCTTTCTTGGCATTATGAACTCATCCCTGCCTTTATATGCGATTACAGCCATAATGGCAGATGCTGCCAGGAACACTGCCGACACGATATCTGATGAGAATGCTCCCTGCTTGAGTGCCATAAGAATCGTCGCTATATAGATTATAAGAACCATCCAGAAATAAGAGCGGTAGAACCGCACATACAGTGACTTTGACTCTGAAAGGACTGTGAGAGGCCTTGACAGGTTAACCACTTCCTCCATCTTGTCTGTATCTATATGTCTTGATATGAGAGCAGATGACATGCCTTTTTCCAGCTCGCTCTCCTTGAGAGACCAGAACATGTAGTATATGTATCTTCTTGCTTCCTTGAGCCAGAAAGTTATGACAAAAAATAGAGACAGAGGTATCAAATAATATGCTATGCCTGCATTTATCATCAGAGACAGGGCAAGTACAAGAATACCTACGCTCCAGCCGGTGGAATTGTCAATCCTGTCCATCTCCTTGTTCCTGTTGTGGACATAGCCCATGTAGAGCTGGGCGTAGAGCCTTGATGCCGAGTCGTCTGTGAGCGGAATCTTTGACATGATAATATGTTGTCTGCGTCTTGTATATATGTGTTTTTGAGAAACTGTCATCTATCTCTGCTGTATTATAGTCCTTGTCGGGAAAGGTATGTCAATTTTTGCCTTTTTGAATTCTTTGTCTATTGCCGTATTTATCTTGTCTATAGCAGTATACTTGTCTTTTGGCTCTTTCCCCCACCTGATCCACACAAAGTCAAGGCTTGATTCGCCATGGTTGTCAAAACGGACATTTGGCTCAGGGTCGTCAAGGACTTCATCCATAGATTTTGCTATCTTCAGAAGGACTCTTTTCACTTTTGCCACATCTGAACCGTATGCGACGCCTATCGGTATCTTGACCATCATCTTTGAGTTTGGATAGTTGTAGTTTATTATCTTGCTGTTGGCTATCTGGCTGTTAGGGATGATTATCATGTTGTTGTAGAAGTTGCGTATCCTTGTGCTTCTCAATCCCACCTCTTCAACTATGCCTACTTCATTTGTGCCTATCTCTATCCTGTCGCCTTTCTTAAAAGGCTTGTCAAAGTATATTGACATGCCGCCGAAAAGATGCGATATGGTGTCTTTTGCTGCGAAAGCGACAGCAAAACCGAGTATTCCGGCCGATGCAAGAACTGGGGTTATGTCAAAGTTCCAGATGCCTTTCATTATGATCATGAGACCTACAAAGACCAATAATATGCTTGTGATGTTCTTTACGAGAGGGAAAATCTCATCATCAAGATCTGTCTTTGTCTTTTTTGTGATTTGTATGAACACATTGTCGAAAAGGATCTTGTTTATCTTCAATGCCGCAAAAATCCAGATGATGATAAGAGCTGTTAAAAGTATATTATTTATGGCTGCAAGATATTGCCCGGCAGAATATATAACCTCAAGAGCGACGTAAGTGCCGAAGATAAGAACTGAGTAGAATATCGGCTTTTTCAGAGCTGTGATGATGAGATCATCAAAATTGAACTTTGTCTTTTTTGTCAGGCGCTTGAATATTTTTTCAAAGATGAAGTCTGCGATGTGGGCAATGATGAATGCTGAGAACATTATGGCTGCTGCTGTGATAATTGTTGAACTGTATGTGCCTGCTGAGATTCCTATGTATGAGTCTATGTAGTTTGAGATTGTTTCGTTTAGAGGCATAGATGATTGTTTGTATAACAAGGTATTTATGTGTTTGGTTTTGAGAGAAAGTCAACAGGCTAAAGGACAGTTCTTGCTTTTTCTATGAAGGCCAGATCCCTTTTATTTATGAACCTGCCGCTTTCAGTTTTGGGCCTGTCTTTTTTCAGAAGAGATATCGCATCATCTATCGTAATCCATATCAGCTTGAAACCGTCGGCTTTCTCTTTTTCTGTGAAAGAGGGGGCTTTTATTTCCCCTTCCACTTCTGCGAGATAGCAGTATGATTCCTGACGCATGTCTTTGTCATCGCGGTATTCGATTATCATGCCGACATCCCTAAGTATCTTTATCCTGCATCCTGTCTCTTCAAGGATTTCACGGTGAAGTGCTGTCTCCTGGTCTTCTCCGTGTTCTATACCGCCTCCGGGAAGCTTATGGTAATTGTGCTTTGAGACGAAAAGGAGGGCCATCTTGTTTTCATTGTTTATGACAATCGCTCTTGAGGCTTTCCTGAGGCTGTATCTTTTGTCAGGATCTTTTTTTCTTTCTTCTCCGAAATCAGTGCTGTCTATCTCTCTTATCCATTCCATAAGGATTGATTGGGATTTGTGGTTTAAATGTTTTTGATGTAGAATTGAATATAGAGTTATCAGCCTGAGGAACTGCTTTTAAATATAGAGTATAAAAACTGATGCAAAAACTTTGTTTAAGATACGGACGGGTGCTGGTTTTATGAACTTTTGTGTAAAACTACAAACAACTATTTATATGCAACTCGAAATAATAATATTATGCATGTCTATCCGAGTAAAATTCATTTTTATCTTAATAAAGATTTAGTATTTTTATACGCCTCTCAATAATTGAATGGGGCAGCCAATTCGTTCGTAAATTTATTTATTTATATATTTTTATATAAGGAATTATTATTTCCCTTATGGTTAGTTATCACGATTTATGCATCGCAACTATTAATTTATGGACTTGGATTGCATTTTGGATTTAAATTCACATTATCTTTTGGAATTAAAAAGTCATTTGTGATCGGTACATTGTTGAATGCAGTATCAATTGCGTTTTTATTATTTTCAGAAAGTAATAATTTGTTGATTATACCTTTTATGATTTTCAATACATTATATTGGATATTTTATGAACCAGCATCAAGTATTGACAATGTTCTTTTTACTCAAAAAAAATCTCGTGCAAGACAAGATAGTTTTTTTCGTGCAATAGGGCTTGGCATAAAAGCATTAATCCCTTTAATCTCAGGACTTTTAATTGTGTTTTTTGGATTTTACGTGCCTTTTCTTTGTGGAATTATTCTTTCTGTATTGGCTTCAATACCTATCCTTTTTTCAAGAAATGTACATGATGTTGGAAATAATTACTCTATGAAGAGCAATATTCAATTTTTTAAATCTTATAAAAATAAAAAAGAGTTTATTGCATATATTGCTGATGGATTTAAATCAGGAAATATTGAATTATTTTGGCCAATTTTCATTTTCATTTTCATACCCAGCTATGTTGTACTTGGAGGTATAACTACAATAGTTATTATAGTAAGTATTATTTTAACAGTATATTTTGGTCAAATAATTGATAAACATGGCACTAAGAAAATTTTAAAAGCAGGAACATATGGAGAAACCACAAATTGGGTATTGAAATCTGCTCTTTGGACTCTATCAATAGTAACTAGTTTCCATATATTATTTGTTAGCATTACTCATAGAATTACTGAAATTATGCTAGATTTAACAATGTGTAAAGAAATATTAAATCATTCAGATACAAAAAATATAGTAGAATTTACATATATAAGAAAAATTGCACGTCAAATAGGATCAGTTTTTCCATTTTTATTATTAGCGATATATGCTTATTTCTCAACTAACCCAGAACAAGTTATTATTATTTCATTTATTGGAATGAGTATTGCAACATTAACATTTCCATTCATATTCATGAGTAAAAAATAATGGATTAAATCAACCTTAAATCCCGCATTAAATCTTCATACCAGGGATCATCACTCTTGCTTTCTACTTCATAATTTATAATATCAATCCTATTCCCGCCACCATCGTATATTATCCCTATACAATGTCCATTTTTTTGAATCCTATTATATATAATTTCTTGTATCCAAAATTCCTTTTTTTCAAAATCTGATCCTCCACCTCCGAAATAGCATCTATCATCGCAGGTAGCTGGTCTTAAAAGAACTTTTGTTCCAATACAATCATAAGGGAATTCACGGTTCCACAATTCACCTTCCAGCGAAGACTCTTTTAACTGTTTCAATTCTGAAGAATTAACAAAAAAGATGTAATCATCTTCTCCATGCTTTACAGCTTTCATGCTTTCAGTTTATCAGAATAAATTTAAACAACTTGCTATAGTCAATATCATGAACTGAATAAAACCATACTCCACCATACCCCCATATACATATATCGAGATATAAGAAACATAAAAAAATCCTTACCCGAAAACGGATAAGGAAAATTCCATAGGCCTGATTTTCAGAGCTTGCACAAAATGCCTTTGTTGGACTATTAGTGACAGTGGACTTAATGCGTTACCGCACTTACATCCCTGTTCTATCAACCTCATCTTCTATAAGGGTCCAGTGTCTCTTTTTGAGGGAAACTTCAAGCTTAGACGCTATCAGCTTTTATCTTCTATGGCGTAGCTACTCAGCATGCCCTGTTGGACAACTGATAAACCAGAGGCCACGGCTCCATGTTCCTTTCGTACTATTGGAACCTTCCTCTCAGACACTAACACTCCAAGCAGATAGCAACCAAACTGGCTCGCGCCGTTCTGAACCCAGCTCGCGATCCTCTTTAATGGGTGAACACCCCCACCCTTGGCTGCTGATGCACAACCAGGATGAGAAGGGCCGACAGCGAAGTAGCAAGCCTCAAGGTCGATATGAGCTCTCGCTTGAGACGACTCAGTTATCCCCGGGGTAGCTTTTCTGTCATCCATGAGCCTCAATAAAAAGCTACATGGGTTCGTTAGGCCACGCTTTCACGGCAGGATTTCTCGCTATTCGAAATCCTATCAGACTTACTTATACCCTTACGCTCTACAGCCGATTTCTGTCCGACCTGAGTAAGTCATTGGGCACTCCTGATATTTTTTTAGGAGTGTACCGCCCCAGTCAAACTGCCCGCCTGTAGATGTCCCCTTATAGGGTTAGAAATAAAGTTCAAGTAGGGTAGTGTCCCATTGGTGACTCCATCATCACTTGCGTGACAACTTCGATGTCTACTACCTACACTTCACAACTTAAACCGTATCTCAACAACAGGTTGCAGTAAAGCTCCACGGGGTCTTCGCTTCCCGCTTGGAGTCTTTGGCATTTGCACCAAAATTGCGGGTTCGCCAGGGTCAAGTTAGAGACAGTGGGGACTTCGTTACTCCATTGATGCAGGTCGGCAATTAACCGACAAGGGATTACGCTACCTTAAGATCGTCATAGTTACGACCGCCGTTTACGAGGACTTATATCCGTTGAACCGGATTTTCATCTACTCGCACTGGGCAGGAGTCACTGGCTGTACGCATCCTTTCGGACTAGCAGCCAGCTACGTTTTTGTTAAACAGTCGAGCCCCCCTTGTTATTGAAGTCTGCGACTCATGCCTCGGACATGGCCACAGACACCCCTTCTACCAAAGATACAGGGCCAATTTGCTGAATTCCTTTAACTTGATTATCCTGAAACGCCTTAGACTATTCATCCAGGGGCACCAGTACTGGTTCTCGGTACGATTACAAAAGATCCGATTATTTCCTTTTTCATGGATTCCAGGAATCAGCTGAACTCTCCATAAGGAAAGCCATTCATGCCTTCGTCTGCTTCTCGTCATTACGACTCTCCACAGATTTCGACATTTAGCACAAGCAAAGCTTGTGTCAACCTGTCCCGAAATGTCAGAAAACAAACTTGTGTCACCACATGTACTCTTGCAGTACAGGAATATTAACCTGTTTCCCTTTCCCGAATCTCGAATTACGAATACGGTTAGGATCGACTAACTCCCAGTTGACGAACAGTGCTGGGAAAACCTAGCCCCTACGGCGATCGGGATTCTCACCCGACTTTCTGCTACTACCGGCAAGATTCTCGTTTATGCAAGGTCCACAGGATTTTACAACCCTGCTTCTGCCCTAGCATAACGCCTTCATACAAGATTACCCCATACAGGGCACTCTAGAGTATCGGCGGATTGCTTTAGCCCCGTCCATTTACGACGCCCAAGACCTTGGTAGGTGAGCTGTTACGCTTTCTTTAAAGGGTAGCTGCTTCTAAGCTAACCTCCCTACTGTCTGGGGTTCTGGACAATCTTTCTATTACACTTAGCAATCACTTAGGGGCCTTAACTCTAGCCTGAGTTGTTCCTCTCTAGGACATCAAGCTTACCCCGATGCCCTAACTCCGGAAGTCTACAGCAATATTAGATTCGGAGTTTGGCAGGGTACCGACCGGTTTCCCAGCCTAAATACCCAATCAGTATCTCTACCCCAATATTAACCTCGTTCCAGGCTAGGCTACTGCCTATTTCAGAAGGAACCTGCTATTGCCGGATTCGATTGGCTTTTCACCCCTTACCCCAGGTCACCCGAGTACTAGATAACAACGGTTGCGGACCTCCATGCAGTTTTCACCACATTTCATCCTACCCAGGGCAAGATCATCCGGCTTCAGGTAGCATCCCAGTGACTAGTGGCGCTATTAACACCATATCCCTTGCAAGCTGCGGATATTTGGTTTCCCTATGGCTTCAGACCTTAAGTCTTTAACCTTGCCACTGAAATGCACTCCTTGCCTCTTTTTTCGAAACGCACACCACAACCTCGCGCAAGCGCTTTCAGGCTGTGGCTGACTATCACTATACAGTTTCAGGTTCTTTTAACCTTCCGCTAAGAATACTTTTCAACTTTCCCTCACGGTACTGGTTCGCTATCGGTCTCAACAAGTATTTAGATTTAGGAGCTATTGGCTCCCAGATTCTCCCAGGAATTCCAACCTAGGATACTCTTCCTAAGGAACAGGCTTTCATCTTTTTCGTCTACGGGACTATCACCCTCTATAGTGCAACGTTCCAGAAGACTTCGACTAAAGATACGAAGCCTGCATATACCTTAGGCAAACACCACATCTCCACCACATTTCTATGGCGGATTCAGTTTGATCTCTGCCGTTTTCGATCGACTTTACTCACGGCATCGCTATTGCTTTCTTTTCCTGCGGGTACTAAGATGATTCAATTCTCCGCGTTCCCCTTCCTTGACAGGAATGCTCAATAAAGAGCTAGTTGCTTATTCAGAAATCCCGGAATCAAAGGCTACATGCGCCTACTCCGGGCTTATCGCAGCTTGTCACGTCCTTCATCAGCTGTTGAGCCAAGCCATCCGCTGTATAGCTTATACATTTTGTGCAAAATGCTCAAATCAGGCCTATGATTCTTCATATCAATATTAGATATTGATCCGATGCAACCGAAAAATTACTTCCGGTCACAGATAAAGCGTAAACGCTTTAAACATGAAACTTAAGGTGAATTCTTTGTGAAATATGTAAAAAATGGACTCTGCGCGATATATTCCTGCAAAAGCCTCAAAGGCAGACGCAAATTGAACGCGCGGCCTCTGCCTTGCAAAGGCAGCGTTCTTCCAACTGAACTAAGAGCCCATCTAAACAATGAAATTGGTGCTTTGTCGGCTTCGTAATCTGTTTACGTAATGCTACGTTGAAGTAGCCATCACAAGTTACAGAAACTTTTTGGCATAGGAGGTGATCCAGCCGCACCTTCCGGTACGGCTACCTTGTTACAACTTAACCCCCCTTACTGAACCTGGGTTCGATCTTACCCTAAGGATAAGACCTCACCTAAATCCAATTCAGGTGGTTTGATGGGCGGTGTGTGCAAGGAGCAGGGACAGATTCGCCGAGCGATGCTAACACTCGACTACTAGGGATTCCGGTGTCATGAGGATGAGTTGCAATCCTCAATCAATACTACGACAAGGTTTAGGGGATTTGCTTCTCCTTTCGGAGTTGCATCCCATTGTCCTTGCCATTGGGGCCCGCGTGTAGCCCAGGAGATTCGGGCCATACTGACCTAACGTAGCCCATACTTTCATCCCATTTATCACGGGCAATCTCTTATGAGTGCACCCTCCCCGAAGGAAAGGCTGGCAACATAAGATATGGGTCTCGCTCGTTACCTGACTTAACAGGACACCTCACGGCACGAGCTGACGTCGGCCATGCAACACCTCTCAGCGCGTCAGGTAAGCCCTTCAGACTGACCATCATACTGCTGTCGCTCCTGGTAAGGTTCCCGGCGTGTTATCCAATTAAACCGCAGACGTCACCCCTTGTAGTGCTCCCCCGCCAATTCCTTTAAGTTTCAGCCTTGCGACCGTACTCCCCAGGTGGCTCACTTAACGGTTTCCCTTCGGCACTGGAAATCCGCGAAAGATTTCCAATACCAAGTGAGCATCGTTTACAGCTAGGACTAACCGGGTATCTAATCCGGGTCGCTCCCCTAGCTTTCATCCCTCACCGTCGGATCCATTCCAGTCAGACGCCTTCGCCACAGGTGGTCCCCCTAGGATTACAGCATTTTACCGCTACCCTAGGAGTACCTCTGACCTCTCCTGGTCCCAAGCCGTAATAGTTTCTACCGCACGCCCTATAGTTTTCTATAGGATTTCACAGTAGACTTATCAGGCCGGCTACGGATGCTTTAAACCCAATATAAATGGATGCCACTTGTGGCGCCGCTATTACCGCGGCGGCTGGCAGCGGTCTTACCCACCACTTATTCCTCAAGCGATTTAGACTCGAGAAAAGCTGACGCATTGCGCCAGCACTTAGGATTCCCCCATCGCACTTTCGTACATTGTGGAGGTTTCGCACCTGCTGCGCCCCGTAGGGCCCGGGTTAGTGTCTCAGAACCCGTCCGGGGGCTCCCGCTCTCACGGCCCCTATGGATTATAGGCATGGTAGGACTTTACCCTAACATCAACCTAATCCAGTGCAGTCTCATCCTTGAGCGCCGAAGCTTTAAGAGAAATATCGTTCCAGACCAAATCTCATATCCGGTATTATCCTCAGTTTCCCGAGATTATTCCAGACTCAAGGGCAGATTAACCACATGTTACTCGGCAGTTCGCCCTGGCCACGAGGACCAGTGACTCGCATGGTTAAATCGAATCCTAATAGCAGCATCCTCCGGCAGGATCAACCGGAATTAACGAAGCCAACAAAGATTCACCTTCTTCTGGCTCATCATTGACAAGCCAACATTGTATCTGAGAGAGACCTTTGAAGAACCTTCACTGCGCCCGAAAAGACGCTTGAGTTCAGATAAACAGCCTATATCAGTATATAGACAAACGAAAACAAGCTTTACGCACGGATTTGTACGCAAATGAATATGTTCAAGTTGAATACAATTTATATATTCCAAATCTTTATAAAGGTTTTTGTGAGTCCTCATATTTTAAAAAACAAAGAAAAGAACATTTATAAAATTATAATAATAACTACAAAGTGATTATAGAGGTCATTATATGAATCCATTAGTCACAATCATAGGCGGCGCAGGAGCTGTAGGTGAACTATACGCAGAGCTCTTTGATAAAAACGGATACAAAGTTGCGATACTTGACAGCAATCAAACAGTAGCAGAGATGCTGGCAAAGGAAAAGGGTTACATAATAGCAGACGAAGAGACTGTAGAAAAAAGTGATATTGTTATATTTTCAGTACCTATCGACAAGACAGAACAGGCAATAGAAGAATATGCCCCCCTAATAAAAGAATATGCTTGGGCAATGGACACCACATCAGTCAAGATAAAACCAATGCAAGCGCTTCTTGACAACACAGGCGAATATGTAAACATCCTTGGCACACATCCTATGTTCAGACCTACAATCGGCTTCAACAAGCAGAATGTAGCGTTTATAGAAGAAAGAATATTTGAACCATACAATGATATAATGCTTCAGGATATATACGATATGTTCACAAATGATGGCGCACAAATAATAGAAAGAACAGCAGACAGACATGACCAGATGATGGCTATTATTCAGGGATTAAGCCACATGCAAAACCTTATTTTCACAAATAGTATTGAAAAAAGCAATTTTGATATAAAAGAACTGGATCTAGTATCAACACCAGTTTATAATATGCTGTTAGACTCTGCACTCAGGATGCTTGCAGGTGATCCAAGACTTCCTGCATTAATACAAATAAAAAACCCATATTGCAAACCCCTGATATCAGATATTAAAAAAATATACGGCATGATTGAAGATTATATCGACAGAGAAGATGTTGACGGTCTGACAGAATTCATATCAGACATAAAAGAATATGTAGGAAAATTCGCAGAAGAAGCAAGCCAGAGAACCGACAAGCTAATTGGTGAACCACGATTTGTTGCAGAGATATATTTTGAAAGACAGGATATGGAAAAGATGTCAAAGATATATAAAGGCACAAGAAACCACAAAGAGCTGAATGCAACATTATATGAGCCAGCATCTAAAAGAGATGAAAAAGCTGCAAAAAATACATTTATACCTGACGAAGAAAAAGACATCATGACAGCAACAATACTTGCAGGCGATGTGAGCAGGTTCATCGAACAGGATGACATCATAACTGCAACAGAAAAGAAATGGACAATGCTTGAATTCCAAGACAGCAAAAAAACTGTATTCTATATAGATAAAAATATTGATTATCGCGAAAAATGCAAAAAGATACCTATAGTATCAATCATCACAAAACCAAAATACAAAAAGATAGCCATGGCATCAATCATCACAAAACCAAAAAAGCTAAAGAAAAAAGAAAAACAGTACAATAGAAAAATAATCCCGTTGCGGCACTTATGCGACGATGACATAGTAAGCTTTTTCCACACATTCAGGACAGACAAGATACTGAAAGAAAACAAGAGACCAAAGATAATCGTAAAATATCCACACAAATCAACAAAAAAGAAGAATTCTAAGAAATAACAAAAAAAGGGCAAGGGCCGGGATTTGAACCCGGGTTTGAAGATCCACAGTCTTCAAGCATAACCAGCTAGCTCACCCTCACCACTGAAACTAATTTAAGATGATAATTTTTTAAGCGTTTGGATTGCTAAAAATATATCTAAACCTTGACAAATCTAGTAAAATAAGCACTATAATACTCAATTTTCAGTATCAAAACCCTTTTTAAGATACCTTTTTATTGATTGCATTCCAGTTACTTATATGAAAAACAGGACAGACACAATACTCTCCTTTCTGAAAGAGATTGAAAAATACAAAACAATAAAGAGAGAAATGTTCTGCTCCCAACAGGATCGCAAAGAAAGCGACGCCGAACATTCCTGGCATCTGGCAATGTTCATCCTTCTTTTTGAAAAAGATCTCCCAAAAGACTTGAACATGGAGAAGATGTTAAAGCTCGCAATGATGCATGATCTTGTAGAGATTTACGCAGGAGACACATTTGCCTTTGACAAAGAAGGCAGAAAAACAAAAAAAGAGCGCGAAGAAAAAGCAGCAAAAAAATTATTCTCTCAGTTGCCGGAAGACCTCTGCAAAGAATTCAGGCAGCTGTTTGAAGAATACGAAAATACAGAAACACCCGAGGCAAAAATTGTAAAATCTTTCGACAAGGTGCAGCCAATCCTTCAAAACCTCTGTTCAGGCGGAAAGTCCTGGAAAATACATAACAACACATACACAGAGATAGACAATTACAAAAGAAAACATGTAGAGCATAACAGCCTAATATTAGATATATATGAAACGCTCATGGATGAAGCAAAAAAGAAAAATTTGATATGATAAGAACATTTATACACAAAAATCTAATATTCCTTATCTTCCAGATGCGCAATAGCATGCATAGGACATGCAGCAATGCATCTTCCTTCACTGTCACATTTTTCAGGTGCAACAACAACTGATTTTTTATTCTCAAGTTTCAGGACACCCAAAGGACATGCCATAATACAATGACCACAGCCGATGCACAGTTCAGTATCAATTATAGGTAATTTCTTGCTTGGCATTTTAACCACACATGACATTAAACATCCAAAGCATAAATACTTAATCAAAAACCCAGACAAACTATATAAAACACAATCCATAAAATAAAACGCAAGGATAAAAATGACAACAGTTAAAATAGGATGCAAAAACAATATGATAGATTCAAAGAAAGACAGAACCAATTTCATTATTGCAGAATTAAAAACATCAGAAAAGACATACAAAGCATTTGACATAGAAGTTCCAGATAAAAAAAGAGCAAAAGCTGAAAGAAAAGAAGTCATAAAAAAGGTCTGCCCTCATTGTAAAGAGACAGTAAACATCAAGGTCAAATGGAACACAAAAAAAGATATGAGAAGAGCTACAATACTTGCAATAGGACTTACAATCACTCTGTTTCATCTTATTCTTTTTAGTGCGATAATGTTCGCTATGAGTCCTGCCAAAATCTATATATCAGATATTATAATATTTTTTACAAAAGGGATTATAATTACATGGCTGGCAGTAGCAGGCTTAATCTATTCTTTATGCAGAGAGCCAAAAGACAAAAAAATAATGTGTAAACCCATCTTCAAAACGGACAATCCAAACCATTTTTTGCAATATACAATAAAATAAATCAGCTCATCTCAGCAAGCGCATGAATCCGTTTAAGCATATTCGGATGCGTGCTGAGCATCTCCATCATCTTTCCGGAACGGGATACAGAAATCTTCTTCCGCCTGACAGCTCTCAGTTCATCAACATCAATATGCCCGCTCATGTCCTTGTCAAGCTCTTTAAGCTCCCTTATCTCAGAAGAAGCACGAGAAGGATCGCTTGCAAAAAACGCTTTCATGCCTTCAACCTGCTTAAGGTCATCTTTTGATGTCTTAGCGCTGCCGTATACAAGCTTAAAGAGAGCAGATGCCAGATGATTAGGCCTTGAGCCGAGCGCAACACTCCCGCGGTCAGCATAATACTCGCGAACTCTTGACGCATAAAGAACAAGAAGATTAGTAAGAATATAAATCCCGAAAGCGGCAAGACCGATAACAATTCCGTTGCCGCTGTCCCTGTCACGGCCGCCGGAAAACATAAAGCTCCACGCAAGATACCAGGCAATCATAGGTATGACACTGATTAAAGTAATCACAAGAACATCCCTGTTCTTTATATGCGATATCTCATGCCCAAGCACAGCACGAAGCTCATCATCATCCAGAAGATTAAGTAGTCCCTTAGTAACGCACACCCGGCTGTCAGACTTCCACCTGCCAAAAGCAAAGGCATTAGGCAAAGAAGATTCACAGACGCCAACCCGTGGCTTCGGAATTTTTGCCTTACGCGCAAGATCTTCAACCATCTGATGCAATTTTGGATTTTCCGCCTTAGAAACATACTTGACTTTCATAGACCACTCTACAATCTTGGGTCCGGCTATAAACTGTATGAGCATCATAACTGTCGCAAGTCCCGCATAGAATACAAAGCTCCCAACACCAAGATAAGCACCGGCCAGCGAAAGCAGAGCATAGACTATAGCAAAAAGCGCAGCCATCACAGCAAACATCTTTAATTGAAGCAACATGAGATACCACTTATTTGAATATTAAATAGAGTATATGAAAGTATCTATATAAATGTTAAAAATATCATGCAAAACACAATAATTTATCTCTGAATTAAAAATCATCAAATGTTTTCGTCTTCAGTTTTACACGATTCAACGGCACCTTATCCATATCAAAGAAATATCCAAGAGTTCTGCGCCAGATTTTTGCAGGAAATTCCGCCACATCTGTATATATATAATCCTTCTTTCCATCAAAATCATAAGCATCGAAATAAGAGATTAATATCGAAGGCTCTTCAGCAGATTCGGAAAGAAAACCTACAGTAATTATACCATGCAGATTCTTAAGGTCTTCCATAGTCCTCCCACCATACTGAAAAAATTGCTTAAGATAAAAAGTCGGTTTCACATAAGGGTTATCCTGGATGCGGAACCGCAATGACGAACTGTTTTCCTTAAAAAAACATAAATCATCAGTATAGGAACTCGCATCCACATCAATAATGTTATCAGAACAGTAAAGAACATCAAAAGACCTTAAGACAAGCTTCATGGTCTCCTTGAAATCAGAAAGCATGTCCCAGGATAAAGGCTCATTGCTTTTATAAAAAGTGAGTTCTCCTACAAGATCATCCAATACCTCTCCGTTTTTTTCAAAATCGGAATAAGAATGAGAAACAAGTTCCAAAGAGCCCATGAGTCATATATTGATGCCTAAATTTAAAAACCTTTTGAGAAAATACTGCAAAACAGGAACAAAAAACAAAAAAAGTGCAGGGGAAGGGATTCGAACCCTCGAACTTCTACAAGACTGGGTCCTAAGCCCAGCGCCTTTGACCAGGCTTGGCAACCCCTGCACAAAAACCTGGAGATATGATAAAAATGCTCCCGCCGGGATTTTCAGAGACGGCACCTTTGCGCAGATATTGATTATAAAGATAATCTACTTCACATCAAAGATGCGAATGTAGAATGCGCCTCGAGGGAGCCCCCTCGTTTGAACCCGAGTCACTGGCTCGAAAGGCCAGAATGATTGGCCGGTCTACACTACGGGAGCACTTATGAATCTTATCACAAGATATATAAAAAGGATAAAATATAAAAAGCTATTTCTTGCTGACAATCTTATATTTTGCCACTTCATCAATAATATCGACATGTGTCAGCATAAAGCTCCGGCAGCAGTACCTTTTCAGCCCGACCTCATCAAGGGCATCTTTAGGTGTCTTGCCGCCATCAACAAGCTTTCTGTACTTCTCCCACTTGCTGCCGATAACAGCTCCGCATGTCATGCATCTTACTGGTATTATCATGATACATCATCTCTTACTTGATTGCCTCTTCCTTCGTGGACCCTTGCTTGAATGTGATTCCTTGCTGGTCTCATTCCGTCTTGGATCATTCACTATAAGATTTCGGTCATATGCGACAAAAGTGCTCTTAAGCTCATCGCTTCCGGTCCATGCAACAATTCCTCTTGCGACAGCCTGCCTTGCAGCATCAATCATTCCCGTTGTGCCTCCGCCGTTTGTCACGATATCTATATCAAGCGTATCAGCGACAGATTTTGAAAGCCTTATAGGCTCAATAAGCCTAAGCCTTGAAAGCTCCGGCTGCACAAGTCCAAATGGTATCTTATTTATCCTAAAAGTGCCTTTGCCTTTCTTTATAACAGCTCTTGCGACCGCATTCTTCCTTTTGCCTACTGAATTTATAATCTTCATAACTCTACACCTTCGCACCCAGCCACTTGCTAAGATCAAGGACTGTAATATATTTCTGGTTCTTAAGCCTGTCCCTTGTGACATCAAGCTTTTCCGGCTTGCCTTTCACTGAAGCAGGCACACCTATATAGACAGACAGTTTTCCGAAAGCCTCTTTTCCTTTCGCTTTCTTTCTTGGGAGCATGCCCCTTATAGTCCTTCGCACAAGCCTGTCAGGCATCCTTGAAACAAAAGGTCCTTTATATACATCTCCGCAATCCCGCATTTTCTTGTATTTTGCGAAAACAGTCTCTTTGCTTCCGGATATCACAATATTCTCCGCATTTACAATAACAACAGAATCACCGGCAAGAAGCTTTTGAGCAACTTCTGATGCCATCCTTCCAAGTATAAGATCAGTACCATCAATTATCATCATGATCACCTACACGATAATCCTCAGGTTCTTGCCCTTTGGATTCTTCTTCATAAGCTCCGAAATTGTCGTAAAGCTGCCTTTCGCAGACCTCAGCTTATCCTCAGCTGAAGATGATAGTGAAAAGGCTGCGACTTTCACAGGCTTTGTTATCACACCATCACCAAGCACTTTGCCCGGGACAATCAGCTCAAGCTTTCCGTCATAGAATTTCTCAAGCTTTCCAAGATTTACGCTTGGTCTCTGTCTGGATGGCTTGCCAAGAAATCTTGCGATATCTTTCCATATATTAGCATTTTCCTTTGTGGCCAGCTTCTTCAAATCCCTTATGAGACTGACAGTAATCGGATTTGTAGGGCCTGTTCTTATTGTCATGTTCTAAACCTCCTCTTATTGGTTTCCCTCGCGCAGAAACGCATTGCAAAAACACGCCTGTACTAGGAGACAATGCCAGAAAAACAGCATTGAACAGGATTAATTAAAGGAATAACTTTATAAATGTATTTAAGATTCAAAAAAAATTATGCAGGGGAAGGGATTTGAACCTTCGATGAATATTACTTTTACTGACTCGCAAAATAACCGAAACATAAAAAATAAAAATGAACTTATTGCCTTTTCAATACCTGATAAAACAATTGGGATTAAAGTTGCTCTTTACCATCCAATATTTCCATCACTACTGGTAGTTTCCCCATAACCAAAAAAATCACTTTCTGGAGGGTATACAAATGATGCAAGTCTATAAACGCCCAGTCCTGCACCTATTTTAGATAATCCCCAACCTAAATCTAGATTAGATATATCATATACACCATATATAATACTGAGTGCACTAGATGCTTTCATTAATCGTCTTTTCGTTTGCTCATGCAAATTAATCACCTTTTTATTTAATTATTTGTTATTAATATGATAATTTATATTTTTATGATTTAACTATTTAGTAGTTAATATTTATAAATATATCGGTATATTCTGTAAAAAGCATAAAATCTGCCACAGAATCGGTCGAACCAGAATAAAGCAGGTGTTTATCAGAAATTAAATATCAGCAATCGACATAATATTGACATAAAAAATAAAAAGTGCAGGGGAAGGGATTTTCACAAAAGAGACACAAGACGCATATTATATTCGATAATAAACAATGACTTCGTTCCAAAGGAACGAATGTCATGCACGCCTTGAGGGAGTCCCCTCAGTTTTGAACCCTCGAAGAGACTGACTCACGGGATCTTAAGTCCCGCGCCGTTGACCAGGCTTGGCGACCCCTGCACAATATCTACTTGACCTGCTTCTTGAATGCCTCTTCAAACTCGCCAATATCATTTCCTATTATTTCAAGTGACTTCCTGATTATATCCTGCGGACTCAGGCCGGAGACAGACTCTACATACAATATTATATGCGAACTGTCGCCTTCAATAGTCACAACACCATCAGGACATGCAACAGAGCATGAACCGCAAAGATTGCAGGAATAAGGATCCTTCAGCTTGAAATCCTTGGTTATAAGACCTAACGGACATGCATCTACACAGGCCTTTGCTTCATTCAGTCTTTTCTTGTCCACCTTAAGTGCAGGAAAGTAATTGAATCCAACAATAGAGCTCTGCCATTTAGCATGCTGTTTTGCTGTGCCTATCTGCGCCGTTGCCTCTAAATCGATAGCCTGCTCTTTCAAAAGCTTGACAATCAAGACATCGCCCTCTGCAGGCTTGACATCAGGATCTGTAGATTTCATGTCTTTCGCATAGACATTGCACGGACCTTTCTTTTTGAGGACAAACCTGACCTCGCATGAAGAGCATCCTTTGCCTTTGCACTTGCACTCATCTTTAGACACATAATTTTTCAGATCAAACACAAGGGGGATAAGACCCAGACGATGAGCAATTATCTCATCATACAGTGCAGATGTGTTGTCAATGAAATCAACAGTCTCTATGGCAAGAACTGGTATCTTCTGCATTATCGTCCTGCGCAACGCATTCACAAATGCGGGTGTTGTCTCGGATATCTCTATTTTAAGTGAACTGCTGTCCTTGTCAATAATCTTAAGTTTCATATCTACACCCTCCTTCCACGTCTTCCGCCTTTCTTTCGCGTCTTGTCATGAGGCAGAGGCGTCACATCCTTAATGTTACCAATCCTCAATCCTCCTTTGATAAGCGCACGTATAGCCGGCTGAGCACCTTTACCAGGTGTCTTTGCCTTGTTGCCGCCAGGAGCCCTCACATTGACATGAACTCCGGTTATACCTTTCTCACGTGCTTCCTGAGCAACTCTCTGAGCAGCCTGCATAGATGCATACGGAGCTGCCTGATCACGGCCTCTGTCTGTCATCATGCCGCCGCTGCACTTTGCAAGAGTTTCCGCACCAGTGATGTCTGTAAGAGTTATTAGGATATTATTGAAACTGCTGTATATATGCACAACCCCCCATTTCTGAGGTTTTCCAGCATCTTTATTCATTTATCAGCACCTCCTGTAGTTGCAGGCTTTGCACCCGCAGCAGGTGCAGCACCACTCTGCCTGTTGAATGGAGCACCGCCTTGCCTGTTGAATGGAGCACCGCCCCTCCTGTTAAAAGGACGCCTTCGGCCAAACCTACCTTGCTGAGCAGACATTACTCTTTCTTTTACCTTTTTTGGCGCATGCTCAAAAGAAGAAGCGAGAGCAGATCTGGAACTGAAAGAGATAAGATTCTCTTCATCCTGAAGGACAATATACTTAGGCGAAGTCACCTTTATACCATCCACAAATATATGGCCATGAACAATAAACTGCCTTGCCTGAAGATATGAATTCGCAAGTTTTTTCCTGACAACCTGCGTCTCAAGCCTGCGCTCAAGGAAAGCTTTCACATCAAAATCAAGTATAGTGTCGATAGATACCTCTTTCTCCCCGATCATGCCGTATTTCACAACTTTCTGAAGAAGAGTCTTCTCTGCATCGTCATCCTTGGATGCGATAATCATCCTGGCACGCCTCTTGATATCCCTTATGAAAGCTTCAGCCCTGTATATCTCATTTTTTCTCCTCAGGCCGAAATCATTCATGAGAACTTTCTCAGCAGTTATCCTATCCTTATCATAAGGTCTTGTAGGTCGACTGAATGCCTTTTTTGAACGTCTTGGATCTCCCATATCATATCACCTACTTTTTCTTCCTGGAGGCAACGCCACTTTTTCTGAAAGATGACTTTGTCCTCTGCCCCCTTACAGGAAGGCCAAGCTCATGCCTTATTCCGCGATAGGCTCGGATTTTCCTGAGCCTGTTTATATCATCACGAAGCATAAGCCGTATATCAGAGCCGGTCAGATGCCTGTCCTCACCGGAAACATAATCATTTCTCCTGTTGACATACCATGAAGGAATGCCGGACTTTACAGGATTGTCTATGATACTCTCTATCTTGTCTATATCTTTCTCGCTGAGAGTTTCAACTTTGTTGTTGTGATCTATCCCTGCAACATAAAGAACCGCCCTTGACAGGTTGTAGTCAACACCGGTTATGCTTGCAAGCCCTATGCCTACTGCCTTATCAGAAACAACATCCGTACCTTTGATACGTATAATATTTTTTGCAAGCTTTGCGTCAGGCCTGCCTTTAGCAGCAGCCTTGACATCATCCTTAGCACCCTGTTTAGGCACTTCACCTTTTTTCAGATCTTTTTTTGCCATATCTACTCCCCCATTTTTTTGGCTTCGGGAATTCGAAACCAACGGCAGTCAATCGCCGAGAGAATATAATGCACATCGACAGGAACATGAAATATACAATCAAGAATCCGCCTGCGCAATAAATTACAATTTAAATGGCAACTATAATTTTATAAAGGTTTTTATGGTTTTTGGAACATTAATCATTACAGCTAAAAGTGATTCCCATCTCTTTGCAGGCATAATCCTGCAATTGCAATATTATTGGAGAATCCAGGCTGACCCTAGACGAAAAATGAATATCACCATCACCAATCCATGTTCGTGAAATTGAAAAACCATTGCTGTAAGGTGTTGCACGTTTAATGTGTTCTGAAATATCAAAAGAGAATAGTCTCGCTTCCTTAGGCAATTTAATCTTTTTAATTTTAGAAGCATCATTACCTCTGGATTTTGCTGAAATATGCATCTGAGGTCTGCTGTTTTTATAACATTCTTTATATTTTTGTATTGATTCGCGAGGGTCTTTAGCATAAGATTGCCTGAAAAATTCAAAAAGATGCCTCTCTTTTAAAATGTCATCTGAATCATCTTTAAAAGACTTTGAATGGCTATAGCCCTCAACTTCTAAAAAATCAAGATACTGCTCTACAGAAGTATTATCAAAAGGCTCTAATACATGGTCACCAAAATGCTCTCTGGCCAGTTTTTTTACATAATTGCTCAAGAGGTTATCATAACTTAATCTAAAAAGGGATGGAACATCATAATAATCGCTTATGATTTGGATTTCATTGTCCAGCAATATTTTTGCCTGCTCATCTATCAACATTAGTTTATCATATTTAATGTCCAAATCAATTTCAGGAACAGCAGCAGCAAATTTCCGTAGGTCTGACAGTATATTGCCTTTTAAAATATCAAGAAGACCATAGTCTTTTGTTAATTCAACAACATGTGTTTCATCTTCGGATTGAGCACCATACAATGATTTTTCTAAGACTTCAACATATTTCCATAAAGAATCGATTGGAACGGCAAGTTCAATGACATCTTTATCTCCAAAAGACATATTGAGACCTAAAGATATAGACATGGTTGATCTTTTTTGTGGCTGTAACTTTCTTTCAAAATCTCTTCCAAAATGCTTCATATTATCTTTGCTTCTATACGCTTCAATAAGCTTTTCAGCATCCTCTGGAGCTATATTCAGC
>JAIVYO010000003.1:0-21280 GCA_048635405.1 Campylobacterales bacterium
GCACCTCAATCATTATCTTTCCGGAAAGCTGGTACACCCCGCTCCGCTTAAACCCGCCGCGATACACTATCTCAAGAAACCTGGAAGCAGAATCAACATCCCGGCAGCAGACATGAAAAATAGCGGGCTCAAACTTGAACCACAGAATTCCTTCTTTATATCTCCCTGTAGCATCTTTCACATCACCAATATCAACAGTCTCATGCCATTTGCCCAAAAAGGAAAAAGACGACTTCTTGTTCTCTTCATCAGCACAGGCAACAACAGTCCGTCCCGAGCAGCTGCTGGTAGTATAATATGAATCAGATTCATTGATAGCATCGACAAGACCTAAGACCAACACATCCACCAGCCCATTCTCCCTTGCAACAAAAAGTTTCGATAAAGCGATATCCTTATCTTTCTCAAACATAAGAAGATCATTCCTTCTTAAGATCAATGCCGCCCGCAAGTTTATTCCCATGGCTGCCTCTTGCCATCTCAGCCGGAAACCTCTGCTCGTACTCGTCCATGACCTCATCGATAGCTTCCTGTGAATTCACATTGCACAGATACGAGACCTTAAGTATAAGGTACATCATGTCGCCGATGAAATTCTTGACCTCGCTATGATTCTCAGCAATCAGCCTCTGCTGCGTCGGCACATCCACCCATTTGATTATGTTCCAGAACTCGCCGATCTCCTCGTTCATGTTCAGGAGCAGGTCCTTGATAGATGAAGGAGTGCTCCAGTCACGCTCGTCATTGAACTTCTTTATTGTCTCTTGCGTCTTTTCCATGATAGAATGTAGATTTCTTAATTATTTAAGGGTTTTGTTTTGAATAAGCTCCCTCAATTAACAATTATCCTCGCATCAGCCGCGACAGCACGCTTACCGTCAACAACTAAAGGATTTATATCCAGTTCCTGGATCTGCGGATTGTCTCTAAGAAGCTTTGACACGCCCAGGAGCGCAGACCTTATCTTTTTAAGATTTGCCGCAGGCTTCCCGCGCACACCTTCAAGAACAGGAAACGCTTTGAGCTCATGCAGCATCTCATCTGCATCCTTTTCAGTTACAGGCACAACCCTAAAAGACACGTCTTTCATGACCTCTACAAATATCCCGCCAAGGCCTACCATCAGCACAGGCCCGAACTGCGGATCCATCTTCGCGCCCACGATAAGCTCATGCCCTTTGACCTGCTCTTCCACAATGATGCCCTCAATTTTCGCATGAGGACAGTGCCGCCCGACATTCTCCAGAATAAGGTCATGGGCGCGTCCTGCATCTTCAGGATTGTGTATGTTAAGCACCACACCGCCCACATCAGTCTTGTGCACAATATCAGAAGAAAGCACTTTCATGACGACCGGGTAACCTATCTTGCCGGAATAAGCCATTGCTTCATGCTTGTCTTTTGCAACAAGCTCTTTTGTGACAGATATTCCATACTTTGAGAACAGCTTCTTTGAATCATGTTCGTTCATCAGCACCATTAGACATCAGCATTTCCCGTATACCTTCACTTCAAGCAGGTCCTTGTCCTTTATCGCAGCAAGCTTGTTGCTGTCATGGGTCATAGACACATCAACAATAAAATTCCCGTAAAGTATGTCGCGCCCGATAATTATCTTATGTGTCATATGGCTCCTGTCCTGTATGCTCGCAT
This sequence comes from Campylobacterales bacterium, assembly GCA_048635405.1. GTDB lineage: Archaea > EX4484-52 > EX4484-52 > EX4484-52 > GLR71 > GLR71. The sequence continues at coordinate 1,654 of JAIVYO010000003.1, forward strand.
CCACATCAAATTCCATTCCGGAAATCTCGATATGCACATTCACGACAGGTCTTTTGAACCTCTTGTTCATAGAAGGATTCTTGACACTTGTGGTTCTCACAGAGTCCCCGAAATCCAGCTCTTTTGCAAGATTCTCATCAACAGAAGTCCTCATCGCCCCGGTATCGCAGATTGCCGCAACCTGTGCGCATTTCCTTGCCCCGCAGACATGCACAACCTCTGTAAGACCCAACTTTTTTTTCATTTCAGCACCCCTCAACACACACATTAATAAATAATGGCATTTCAGTTTATATATCTTTGAGATGATAGCAGTGATTATGATGAATAATATTATTGCAAAAGACATGACAGAAGACAGCCTGCATCTGGCAAAAAAATCAAGCAGTCACCTATCAAAGATAATCTCTGATTGCCTGGAAATGAAAGAGGATGAGAAACTGGTCATCATCGGAGACCATGGCTATGAGAACAGAAGAATCTCAAAGATAATCAGTGCAGGCTACTGCATCGCCGCAGAAGGGCTTGGCATAAAAGATGTTGATGTCGTGCTTCAGGAACCAAAAGGCAGGGGTGAAGAGGCAGAAGAGCAGGTCGTATCCTCCCTTGAATCTCTTGAATCAGGCTCAGTAATTATTCTGGCAATATCAAACAGGCTTGGAAAGATAAGCCATATAGGCAAGAGTTTCAGGAGTTTTGTCAAAGATAATAATCACAGGTTCGCATCAATGCCCAGCCTTGGAAATGTCCCTACTGGAAATATTGAGACAGTCCTGAACACTTTTGACATAGATTACGGCCAGGTCCGCGAGAACTGCTCAAGGATAAGAAATATTGTTGATGGCGGAAAAGAGCTCCATATAACAAATGATAAGGGTACAGATCTCCACATTAATATAAGAGGCAAAAGAGCTCTTTCAGTTGACGGAAAATATAACACGCCGGGAAAAGGCGGCAATGTGCCGATAGGCGAGGTATATACACCATGCAGGGGAAAGTTTGTAGAAGGCAGGGTAGTGATTGACCTGAGCTCACGCATCAGGGAAGGGACACAGATTGTGAAAGAGCCAATAACCCTTGACATAGAAAAAGGTGCGATAACATCTATAGATGGTGGCGCTGAAGCCAAAAATCTGGAGAAGACTTTGGAATGGGCGCACGAAAACTCAGAGTTCCCCTGGGGCGTCAGGCGTATAGGCGAGCTTGGCATAGGGCTCAACCCGAAAGCAAAAATTATAGGCTCAATGAACATTGACGAAAAAGTCATGGGAACTGCGCATGTCGCCATAGGCAGCAACCATTGGTTCGGCGGAACAATATATTCTATTATTCATCTTGACCAGGTCTTCTCGAAACCGAGGATTGAGGTTGACGGAGAGCTTCTGGATATCAGGCAGGCAAAAGTCTTTAATTAATATCAAAGACAAATAATCCTATGAACAGGCAGGCAGAGCTAAGGATATTTACAATCTCAAAAGAGAGCAGAACAATATTCAAAAAGACTCTGGCGCTCCCCCTTTACCTTGCAGACATTGACAGCTTCGCCATGTACATATACAAGAACTGCGGAAGCCATCTCTTTCACATAGAGTTCAAGAGCAGCTACGGCAGATGGCTAAAGCTCTGCAGCATCAGGATCAAGCGCACCAAGAAGACCGGGCTGAAATACACATTTTCTGACATTGATGATTCAAACCGGCTCAGGCTCTTCCTGGAAAAGAACAGGAAATCCCGTGACATATTAAAACTCGCGGAAAACATATCAGCAGGAAAGCCTAAAATAAGAGAAGGAAAAGACAGGGATGATTATTATTATGGCTGAAAGACTGGAAGAATTTGTTGAAACCCCTCTTGACATAAAGGGCCTTGACCTGATTCTCAATAAAGGCTGGGGTATAAAAAAAGAAGACGCTGCCCTTATCATAACAGACAGAGGAAAAGGGAAAAGCTGCCTTGCGCCTGCCCTTGCATTGGAAGAGATAAAGGCGCTTGAAAAGATTGGATGCATCTGTGAAATCTATCTTCAGGAAACAAAATCCGGCCTTGAAAATATAGATATCCGGCTCCTTGAAAAGATAAAAAAGCTTAAGGCTGGTTCTGTCGTCGCCGTATCTCTCTCAACTGTTGAGGGCATCCTTCCGGAAACAGAAGAGAACATAAGCTTCAAGAAGTTCATTTTAGGCAGGAACCTCAATTTCATATATTCACGTGACCTTGCACAGGTAAAAAAGAAAGACTGGTCTCTTTTTGCGCAGGCCATATCTTTTGATACATCTATTCACGAAAAAAGATGGCTCAATATAAAAACAATCATAGACAGCGGAAAAGAGATGATAATAAAGACAGATAAGGGCACAGACCTGCACCTCGATATCACAGGAAGGGAAGCGTATCTCACCTGCGGAAACAAGAATTACGGTGGCACAAACCTGCCTTTCGGAGAGATATTCATCGCCCCTGTGGAAGGCAAGAGCACAGGCAAAGTGATAGTAGACGGCACCAGCAAGATACTTTCAGGCGCAGTCCTGATAAAAGACAGTTTCGAGTTGGAATTCAGCAACGGCCGCATCGTCAACAACACATCTGAAGCTCTCGCATCCACAATAGATCACATCAAAGACAGCGACCCCGAAGGCAGCGAAGATATTGACACTCTTGCAGAATTAGGAATCGGCCTCAATCCGGACGCAAAACTGATAGGCCTGATGCTTATAGACGAGAAAACATTAGGCACTGCTCATGTAGCTATAGGCGGAAACGGAAGCTTCGGCGGAAAAAATGAATGCAGATACCACTTCGACCAGGTCTTCAGAAACCCAAGAATCTGGGTGGACGGAAAAGAGATAAAGGTTTGATTTTCCTGTGAAAAATATAAGTTAGGCACCATATAACAATATAAACAACCAAAAACCTAAAGGAAACATTCCAATGTCGTTGCCGGCGGCACTGTCACTTTAGCTGGAACTTCTCTCCTGTTCTTTCTGGCCCTGTGTTCAAAAGGTCTTGCTGTCGGTTCAATCTCATTTGGATCTATAAGGTACATACATTCAAGTATTCTGGGGTTTGCCCTTTTTGATGACCTGTTGTATCCTATAGACACTTTGCACCACAGTGCAGCCTGCCATAATGCTGTTGTCAGATTCTCAGGTGAGATAAAGTCAGGAAGAGTTGTCTCATCCCAAAAAAGGCTTTTATAAATATCTATAGCTTTTGGAAAGAGCCTTTCGCATTCATCATATTTCTTGTTAGAAATACCGCGAACAGAATCCGTATATTCCTTTTTGCTTGAAATCACTCCCATATCTGCCAAAAAGCCAAGCATATTGGTATCAATCACAGGAACCTTCTCAGCACCGCATTTGTTCTGCATGAATGATGCATTCTTTTTCCCGATACCAGGGATTGTCTTTGCTATCTCATCCCTGTGCTCAAACTGCTTTCCGTTTCCGTTGTTGACATCCTCAATGATTCTTGCCGGAAGATCAAAAGAGGAATCCAACCACATCTCAGCCGCATCCATTATATATTGAACTTTCTCATATGGATATACCACCCCGTTCAATATCTCTTCCAGTTTATCTTTTCCTGTATCAAGCACTGCTTTAGCATCAAGAATACCTCTCTTCTCAAGTTGATTGTAATAGAAGATATGGTTTGTATAATCCTGCCGTGAAGAAAGTATACAATATATAGCTACGGAAAACATTGATTTTTTGGTAAGTTCTTCGACCTGTCCTTCCTTATGCATATCGTAGCCCTCTCTCCAGGCATTGACATCCATATACCATTTCCTTCGGACATAAGAAATATTCATACAATAAATTTGAATGCAAAATTTAAAAATATAGACTATATAGCATACGCTACGAAGTCAAAAAATAAAGAAAAAGGCAGCCTTAAGCTGCCGGCAGGAAATTCTCATACGAATTTTTAGCAATCTTGACATCATGTATGTCTAGTATCGTATTACAAGACTCACAACGAGCAATCTGGTTTCCCCAGATCCACTCTATTTCTTCCTCACAGTTCGTACACACTACTCTCATCTTCATAAATACCACCTTTATCTTATACTTTACCCGGATTAGATGGGGGATAAAAAAATCCCCATCAAAATCATTTGCTCTTCATGCCGGTAAAGGCATGGTTATACCCTTGGATTAGGCAAGGAAAATGCAAACAGTAACCTGAAATATCCTTATGGCTTATCAGATTGTATGTTGCGCACCTTGTCCGCCGGTTTCGTATAGGTCCTCTAGAAAAAGATTATAGAATCATCCCCGATAAACTCACACACAGTTTAATCTGGGAATTATACTTGAATGTACCTGTAAAGAATCCCTTTGTACATGTATGCTTGGACAGGTATGACATTCTTATCACTAAATTTTAATTAGGTGTATATATTTAAAAACATTTCTATATTCTTGTATATATTTAACGCCAAAATATCACTGGGATGAAACGCAATGAGAAAGATAAACGACACAAAAGCGAACTCAAGCCTTATAGGAACCCTGCCAGAAGGCTGCCGGATGTGCATAAGAGGCGAGAAATCAGTCCTGTTCCTCACAGGCATCTGCAGAAGAGATTGCTTCTACTGCCCCCTATCTGAGCAGAGGAAAGGAAAAGATGCCATGTGGATAAATGAGAAGGAAGTGAAAAAAGACGCAGACATCATAGGCGAGATAAAGAGATGCGGATCAAAAGGTGTTGGCATAACAGGCGGCGAGCCATTAAATGATATAAAAAGATTCTGCCGGTATGTCAGGTTCCTGAAACAAGAGTTCGGCAAAGACTTCCACATTCACGCATATACCTCAAAAACAACCCTAAATAAAGAAGAGATAGAGCAGATAGAATTATCCGGCCTTGACGCATTAAGGTTTCACACCTTCAGCATTGAAAAGCTGAAACTCGAAAAAAAGCCATGCTTCCAGACAGCGATTGAGATCCCGGTAATGCCAAGAGATGAAGAAAGGCTTAAAAAGCTGATAAAAGACGCAGACAGCATGATTGATTACATAAACTTAAACGAGCTGGAATTCTCCGACACGAATGCAGAAGCTATGGCAAAAAAAGGTTTCATCCTGAGAGATGATGAAGACTTTGCTGTCGCCGGAAGCATAGAGACAGGCATCAATCTCTTAGAATACGCAGCAAAAAACACAAAAAAGATATCTGTCCATCTCTGCACAGCATCAACAAAATACGACTACCAATACTGGAACCGCCTCAAAAGGCGCGCAAAGAACATAAAAGAGCCATGGGAAACTGTCACAAGAGAAGGTCTTATAAGAAAAGGTGTAATTATCGGACAGTTAGGCACCATTAACCTGCATCTCCCCAAAAACACCTTCAAAAAGACAGGCGGAAGAATAGAGACAAGCGTATCAAACGCGAGAAAGGCAGCAAAAGCGGGGATAAAGTCAGCCATAGTCCTTCAGATGCCTACAGACGACAGCTTTGATTTCGAGCTCACCCCCCTAAACAGCAAAGGAGAAGAAAAAGAATAATAATTTAAAAACAGCTTACCTTCTTATTACTGCGGCAATGATTATATTGCCCTAGGATGAAGGCATTCGTGTCTTGTGATTTCCGGAGTAGCTTATGAGCCGCAAAAAATGTTTCCTCGACCATATAAATACATATAAATGTACAGAAATAATTACTTATGAACCCAAGAACACACCGCATCAAAAGAGCAATATTTCTCTTCTTTCAGCCAAAAGAGACACAATTTATGCGTTAGGTTTATAAGTGTTTTATCTTCATTTATTGTATAATCTGCAAAAGGCATCAGTGTTCATATGACAAAAAAGACAAAATATATCTTCATAACAGGCGGTGTCATGTCCGGCCTTGGCAAAGGCATCCTGACAGTATCTGTAGGAAAGCTTCTCCAGGCACAGGGCTACACTGTAGAGCCATTAAAGATAGACCCATACCTGAACATTGACGCAGGCACGATGAACCCTATAGAACACGGCGAGGTCTTCGTCCTTGACGACGGCGGGGAAGTAGACATGGATCTCGGAAACTATGAGCGCTTCCTGGGCTTGAACCTTTCAAGAAGAAACAACCTGACAACAGGAAAGGTATACAAGCATGTCATAGACAAAGAGCGGAAAGGCGACTACCTTGGAAAGACTGTCCAGATAATACCTCATATAACCTGCGCAATACAGAACTGGATTACATCTCTTGGCAAAGACAAGGATTTTGTCCTGATAGAGGTCGGCGGAACAGTCGGCGATATAGAGAGCATCCCTTTCCTTGAGGCCGCCCGTGAGCTTTCAGTAAGAGAGGATGTCTATTTCATCCATCTCGTGCTGGTACCGACACTGGATGTCGTAGGAGAACAGAAAACAAAACCTGCACAGCACTCCGTAAGAACTCTCGGCGAGATAGGCATAAAGCCGAATATGGTTGTCTGCCGAAGCAAAAGACCTCTTGAGGCAAGAACCAGGAAAAAACTCGCACTCTTCTGTGCCGTAAAGGAAGAAAAGATCATATCGGATCACGACTCAAACATATACGAACTGCCCCTGATACTTAAAGAGCAGAAAGTTGCAGAGAAGATACTCGCCAACCTTGACATGAAACACAACGGAAGCGAACTGAAAGACTGGAAAGCCTTTGTGAATAACCTTAAATGTGCAGACAGGAAGATAACCATAGCCATGACAGGCAAATATATGCAGCTTCACGACTCTTATGTCTCCATAAACGAGGCACTTGACCATGCACGCGCAAAGTTCAGGTGTGATATTGACATAAAGTTCATAGAGACCACAGACATAGAGAACAAGACAATCGACATAAAGGACGCCCTGAAAGGCATAGATGCCCTGATAGTCCCTGGCGGCTTCGGCTCAAGAGGAACAGAAGGCAAGATTGAATGCATAAGATACGCACGTGAGAACAATATCCCCTTCCTCGGCCTCTGCCTCGGCTTCCAGCTGGCATGCGTAGAGTTCGCTCGGGATGTCTGCGGCCTGAAAGATGCTGCATCTACCGAAATCAGCCCAAAGACAGAAAACCCGGTGATAGACATCATGGAAGACCAGAAAAAGATAGACAGCATGGGTGCCACAATGCGTCTCGGCGCATATCCTGCAGTCCTGAAGAAAGGCACTCTCATAGAGAAACTTTACGGCACAGAGAAAGTATCAGAGCGCCACAGGCACAGGTATGAGATCAACAACAGATATGTGCCGACTCTTGAAAACAAAGGCCTCCTTTTCTCGGGAAAATCCCCGGACGGAAACCTGATGGAATTCCTTGAGCTGCCGGAGCATCCTTACTTTGTCGCCACGCAGGCACACCCTGAGCTTAAGTCAAAGCCGCTCAATCCTCACCCCTTATTTCTCGGCCTTGTGAACGCTGCAATTGAGAAAAAGAAATCCTGATTCTGCATTCATTTGCCTGAAAACCTTATAAATTTCAGGAAACAAGATAAATTATGGCTGAATTTGAATACCACCAAAATTTAATTGAGATGTCTCATTATGTCCATGAATTGCATGGGGGTATTTTTGGCGCTAAGGTTCGACTAAATTTATACAAAGAAAAAAATACAGAAAATCTTCCGGAAAAAATAGAAATGTTTCCTCTTCTTGAACAACTTAAACATCAAAACGATGCATATAATGCCAATACTGAAAAAAAATATGATAAGCTTGAAGATATCACTCTTGAAGAATATGAAATATTTGAGACAATCATCAAAAAAATAGATGAAAACGAAAAAATCGATAAAGATATGATAATTAATCAAAATATAGCACTGACTGAAAATGAAATAGAACAGTATCTTACAGATATTGATACTATAGAAAAAATTATGTGTGAATGGCTAAGAAGCATAGTACATCAAAAAAATCCATACGAAGAGCTTTTAGAAAGAGTTAGAAAAGGCTGCTAAATAGAAAAAACAAAAATCTCAACTCACCCTTACTTCTCAAAAACTGTGTCTTTCTCCCACACCCAACAGATATAAAATCCAGAACAAAAAATAGAAGCATGGAAATCAAAAAGATAAACGATGACATCCACCTTATCCGGCTCGGCGGACTGGAATCAAACATATACCTCATAAAGAAAAAAGTTCTGATAGACACAGGCCTCGGCTACCATAAAAAGATACTGGCCGAAGCCCTCGACTCCCTGCACATCAAATTCACAGACATAGAGCGCATCATATTCACGCACGCCCATTACGACCACATAGGCGGCAAAGGCATGTTCACGGAAGCGAAAACCGCGATACATAAAGACGATGCAAAAATCCTGGAAAAAGGAGACAGCACAAAAAGCTGCGCATTCGCATTCAAAAAGACCTTGAAGCCAAAAAAAGCAGACCTGATCCTCAACGACAACGACATCATACGGATAGATGACATGAAACTGGATGTCATCCACACCCCAGGTCACACAGAAGGGTCAATATGCCTTCACGATGAAAGCAGCAAAATCCTTTTCACAGGCGACACAATATTCTCAGACACGATAGGAAGGACAGACCTGCCGGGAAGCAATATAGAAGACATGATAAATTCACTTAATAAACTCAAAAGCCTGGAAATATCAAAAATCCTTCCCGGGCACGGAAACATAATAGAGACAGATGCAGAGAAGCAGATAGACAAGATAATCCGGATGTACACAGATTAACAAAACCTTCACATAAAAACAAAAGATGTTAATGTGAAAGTAACACCCGTTCATTTCTTATGGAAACACAATAAATCTAGCCCAAAACCCCAACATACGCAAAAAAAGAGACACAGCAAACACAACAGTATATGAACGTGAAAGCACCATATATACACAACCCCTTAATTTCTTATGGAAACCCCTTATATATCTTTTGGTCTGTGATACATCTTACGACAACACCCCTTCATTTCCTATGCACATATGACAACACAAAGTGAACGGCCCGTTCATTTCCTATAGAAACCGCTTATATATCTTTTGGTTCAGACAACCTTTATTTCTTGATGGGTTTAAACCCATTGTAAACTTCAATAAACCTGCCACCTGAGCGAAGCGAATGGTGTCATTGATGCCCTGGCTTTCAGAAGCCAGTTTTAGGCAATTCCTTTATTTCTTCTGCCCGAACATGCCCAGCTTAAACTGCCTTGCCTTCTTACCGAAAAATGCATCGACCTCAGATTCAAGCACAGAGAACTGCTGCCGAAGATACGATGTCACCTTAAAATTACTCATAATATGCTTGGCAGGCTCAATATACTTGCGCACAGTGCCTTCAGAGACAGTCAGAAGAAGCTTCCCCCCGCACGCACACTTGCCGGTCAGCGGCACTCTCCTGTACTTGGCATTGCAGCCGACACATCTCATTTTCTGCCGCGAGAAAGTCCTCATATTACCCTTGATATCTTTAAGGAGATGTTTCTCAAGAATCTTTTCAGACACATCGCTCTCATCCACAGCGACCGCCTGCGTAGCAAGCTTAAGCTGCGACTCCAGCTTCTCGCTCATAGTCTCAAGGACAACATAGCGTGACTTATAGACAGCATCATTTATGTTATCAGTATCATGCGTGAACATAGAATGATACACGCCCGGCTTTCCCATCAGGTCTTCAACAATGGCAATCTTTTCCTTTATCTCCCATGGCTTCTTGAACTCCATCGTATCCTCATAAAAACTTAAGGGATAAGAATCCACAATATCAACAGTCCATGCCTCATCATCCACTTCTTCCGGATCAAGATGTGTCGTCAGGACCAGAGGCGCATCCATGGTGGCGGCACCCCTTGTAGTCGGCAGGTATTTCCTTGAGAAATTCACAAGAGCATCCATCAAAAGAAGTATGGAATCCTCATCACCGTCGCAGTTCCTGCGCTTGGCCGAATGCCAGAACGGGTGCGCATAGCATACCTTGGCTGGCGTGAACCCGATAATCCTGCCGATTATGCCGGCAGAAGTATGCGGCGCAAGGCCTATCACAAGCTGGCCTACAAGGTCCTCCTTTTTCTTCACGCGATAGAAAGGCTTCTGACCATACACCTTGGCCAGAAGCTCATCAACAAACTTGCACACATTGATGAAATAGTCAGCGCAGGAGAAGTCAGAATTGTCAGAGATGATTATGTCCTGCACCTTAAGCTCTATCACCTGATTATCGCTCTTGATAGGTTTCCCGTATATATCCACATCATAGCCTATTTTCTTAAGAGCATCAGGTGACACATCAATCTCTTTTGGCTTAAAATGTGTAACAGGCACATCAACAGCATCATATCTCGTAGTCCCGTCCTTGTTCACGTAAAGCCCGTACTTTTCACGCAGCAGCCCTTTCTCTATAATTTCCATATCCTTGCCTGCACCTGATAATCCACGGACTCCCTTAAGAAGCTTGGGCAGGACATTTATGCCTAATCTCTCAGCCGCCTTGTCAACGACATCTTTCGGATTGACAACCATCATACGGTACCTGTCTGTAGGGACACCGCAATGCATCTTGTCAGACACTGACTTCTTGCACTTGGAGCAGAACCTGTATTCCTGCGCCTCTGTCCCGCAGGCAAAGCATGACCTGTTAAAGACAGGTATATTGCATTTAGGGCACCTGAAAGTCGGAAACGATGTGCTGACCTTCCCAAGAGAATATGAATCCATAATATTTCTCATGCGCCCTCCTTCATCCCCGCACGGGAACAGGACCTGCGGCCTGCCTTTCATAAGCCTTCTTTCAGCCTTCTCCGGCCGACCCATCTTAAGCCCCACCCGTGTAGGCCCTTTCTCCCTAAACTTCACACCCGAAAGAGATGATATCGCATCAACAACATTCTTTGATTCACGCATAGTCTTTAACCTGTCTTCAGCACTTGATTTCCCGTCGCGCCCAAGCGTGAACATCAATGCTTTCATCTCATCGCCAGATATACAGACAAGCTTGCCTGAACTATCAAGACTATGCGGCATGCAGATTTTCTCAAGCGCCTTCTTTGACAAGATATCAACAAGAAGTGCACCATCTTTCTCCTCGACCTTAAAGACAGCATCAACAAGATCACATAGCTCATCCGAAGGCAGGTCATGCCAGAAATAATTATAAGCAGGATGCATAGGCACAGAAAGATCTTCAGATATCCTCACAGCTATATCAAAAGCTGGCTTTGGATACGGCTTCTCCGCAAATGAAGACACATCCATTGACACCTTCTTGCCTTCAAGCGCTTTTTTCACCTCAAGAGCCCACCACTCCTCGCAATATGCAGAAGGCAGAAGAATATGGTTCTGGCTGACAAACTCGCCGTACGGTATAAGTATGTCGCCCATAGACAGAATCTTGTCCACAGAACTCCTGGTTTCCTGTGCATCCTCAGCTGTGCATATCGTCCTGACAGTCCCGTCCTTCAGAAGAACAACAGGCGGCTCAACAGTGTCAACAGGCGTGCATACTGTCGCCTTGCCCGGAAGCTCTGTAGCAAGCTGCGTGCCGACAGCAACAAACCTTGTCAGATGAAAGAGACCCGGATGAAGTGATGTAGCAGCGATGCCTGTCGTCCTTGAGCTGCCGTACCGAAGCCTGAACCCGCCCGGCCGTGCAGGATGTGAAAGTATAGGCCTGCCCGCAATTACCTTTGATATATACTTTGTGGAAGGTGTATATTTCGCATCAGTATCATCACTCTCTGAAACCGCAGAATTGACGCTCATCTTAAGCTTGTTATACTTATCAAGCCACAACCAGTCTTCAAGATCAAAATCCTTGCCGAACTTATTAATCCTTTTAAGCAGCTTTGGCGCCTTAAGCGTAAGACCCTCACCCACGACAAGGCACATCCCACCACGTATCCTGTTAGTCTCAACGCGCGGCAGGTCCTTATGGTTTGAGACCTCAAACTTCTCTGTAGGATCGCCTGTAAGGCACACATTCACACTGCTTATTATCATCTCTATCTCTTTTTCATTGGGATGATACTGCATGCCCACAAGCCTGTAATAATCTTCTACCTCTGTAGCATACCTTTTCCTTTCAGTCTCATTAGCCTCATACTTAGCAATGCCCATTTTTTTCCTGAGAAAATCAGCGATAAGGACAGACATGGCAGATGCAGTGCCTCCTGCACTCCTGATAGGCCCCGAATAATAGATAGATATATACCCGTCAGTTAACCTGAGCGCGCTTATGCCTTCAAGCGGCGCCGTGACGACACCAAGCGTAAGATATGCAAGCCCCACTCTCAATCCTGCCTCAATAGCCTTTTCCTTGGACTCAAACTTACAGAACTTTTCCTTGGCCACCATCTCAGACGACGAAAGAGCTACCCTCTCATCATTCTTGCCGTATTTGGCCTCAAGCTCACGTATGCCCTCCTTAAGCCCGGAACCTATAAAATCAGGAAATATCATAGAAACAAGGCCTTCTACGCGCGCTGCAAGGTCTTCAGCTATCGGTATATCTACCTTGGACTCAGGATCTCTATTTTTCTTCCTGGAAGCCTCAGCAATCTTGTATGCCTTCTCTATATCCTCATCAAGAGAATCAAAATATTTTTTTGTGCCTTCATCAATATCCAACAAAAAACCACCCAAAAAGAAGTACTGATAATTACCTGATAAAGATATTAAACCTTGTTGTGTTTAAAAGACATATAACAACAGATATATATCCCATTTTTTTTGCATTTAAATACTTTATCATTATAATATAAAATTATAACAATATAACACTATATCAAGGGTATTTAAAAAACAATATAGGAAAGGGATAAAAGATGTTTATAACAACGATAGAGCTTATGGCAGAAGGCAGGAAAGAAGAGATAAAAAAACGCCTTGAAACGTCTGAAATGATATCAGACTATGAGATAGATGCAGAGAGCAAAGAAAGCAGCAGGAAAAATGTCATCCTGTCTTTCAGCAACCCTGTTGACACAAGATATGTCGCACCGGCCATACAGACCCTCCTGAACTAAAGGCTGTCTATAAGCTTCTGCATATCATCCGCACCAGTCTCTTTAGTGTCAGCATGCTTTATTATCTCAAACCTGTCAATATACCTGCCGATTTCTTTTTTTATAGTAAAGACTGTCCGGTCATAATCTCCTGCAGAAGGCACAGTTCTGAGCCAGCCATCCCAGACACTGTGTGTCACAAGGCCAACGCCTACAACAGAATCCAGAGCCTGTGCTGCCCGGAAAAAAGATGAGAAATCCTCCCTGCTCCTGCGCTGCGGATCAAACCTGAAATAGATTATATATGTCCCGTCAAGACCGGACTTGACAGGATTTATATCTATCCTGTATGAAAGGCCAAGCCTCTCTTCAAGCTTCTTCCGTATAGCGCTTACAGTAGCATGATGCATGTCAAGATGCGTCGCGATAGTGTGATTGCTGGCAAGGGGATTGTCGGCAAGAGAACGTAAAACTTTCTTCTCATTATCAGACAGCGTCATCAGACCACTTATGACAATTTAGACAAGGATGTATATAAAAATATGTAATAATTAAGAGAATATAAATGATATGATAGCAATATATACAGAAGACACGATAAAGAATATCAATATTTACAGAAAGATATATAAATGAAAGATACCAATAAAGATACAATCCCTCAAAAAATCCAAACCCCTGGCCGGGCGTCCAAAAGCTTGCCCGGTCCTTTTATTCTCTTAAAAGAAGATACCATCAACCCACAAGATCAAGCACGCTTGGCCTCATGCTATCAAGACGCACCCTTGTAACCTTTCCCGGATTAGACTGGTGCCCCACCCTGTCCATAAAAGCTGTCTGCCCCTGAAAAGTTGATGAAGATATCATTTGAACCCCTCTGTAGCTTTTCAGCGCAAAGGAATGAAGATCCCCTGTATGAAATATATCAGGAACACGGCTTATGACATGCGGGTCATCACCTGAAGGCATCAGTGCAGTAGACCCGTACATAGGTGCAAGATGCCTTTTCCTCAACAGCTCAGTCATCACATATTCAGGCTTGTCCATCCCGTTGACTCTAAGCGTAGGCACAGCATCAATAGTCCTCGTAAAGCTGTAGCCGTGATACATCAGGACCTTAATCCCCTGCCTGCCGTCAATGCCATGAAGCTCGACCCTGCACGGATTAGGGCCAAGATGCACATTATTGAAACCTGTAATATTCGGCATAAGATCCTTGCCGAATGCAGGCTGCGGCTCTGCAAGGCGCACCGCATCATGGTTCCCGGGAATTATGACAATCTCTATGTGTTCAGGAATCTTCTCGATAAACTCCTCAAAAGCCCTGTACTGTGCATATATATCCTGTATCTTAAGGTCAGCTTTCTGCCCGGGATATATGCCGACGCCGTCAACAGTATCTCCTGCGATGCAGATATACTTGACATCACCGGCACCGTCATCACCTCCTTTAAGCCATCCGATAAACCTATCCTCAACCTTCTGAAGATACTCATTGCTGCCTATATGTATATCTGATATAAAGACTGAGCTCACAGGGTCATCAACCTTCCTGTCAGCATTGTTCACGACAGGAATCTCAGGAAAGACTATAGCATCAACAAAAAGCGTCCCGTTGCTCACCCCTCCCTTGAGCGCAACAATCTCATCAAGGATAAGGTTATCCTCACCGACATTCTTGTCTTTCATTATGATAGCAGTCATGAACTCCTCAAGGTCTTCCACCTCAAGAATCCTGTGCCCATTCTTACTGACATCCATTTTAGAGACTATGCCTATGACACATACATCCCTTTCATTGGCCTTCCCTTTCAGGCTGCTTATAGATACCGGATTCTTGACATCCGAATGTCCTGAAAGTATCTTTTTTATCTTCTCATACCTGTCGCTGAAATATGCTACAAAATCAGTTATGGTCTTAGTGCTCTGCTCATCTTCCTGCTTTGAAGAGATCCTTACAGAGCCGTCTATATCTTTTGCTATGCTTTCCTTTCCGGCATGCTTGACCTCAACTTTGATTTCATTGTCTATATCCTTTTCAGCCAAAACCGATTCTATGACTTCTACTGTAGCAAAATACATCTTTGACGCAAGCAGCTTCTCTGCAATATCTTCGGCATCAATATCATTATCTGTAACATAATCTATCGCACTCTTGTCAGACAGTATCCCTGCCTTGAGAAAGACACTGACCACATCTTCATTTTCCATAAGAAGTATTGCGCAGGAAAATGTTTTAAACTTAATCAAAGCTGTTTAGAAAAGAGTTCTCTGCGCACCTAGGTGACCAGACACTATATTCACATTGAATATATCTTCCTTCTCACCTACCTTAAGCTTCCCGTACGTACCGTCAAAGCCGGCGGGGGAAAAACAGAAATCGCCTCTCTTGATTTTTATTATATTGTCTATGATGCCTTGGTCAATGCCTATTGATGATAGCCTGTTCTCAACAGCCGAATCCTTTGCAAACCATAACTCTGCCTCGCTCCCGAACGCATCAGTAATAGCATCATACACAGACACGACCCTGCCTGAAGTGACAGATGATACTCCAAAAGAATACGCGATGACCTCAACAAGGGGCACCATCCTGACAAAATCCTTTGCAGAAGGGGAAAGCTCGCCCAGCTCTCTTGTACCTTCCTGCGCATTTCTCAGCCGGAGCGCCCTCTCAAGAACGCCAATAGTAAGTCCTTTTCCGCATATCGGGCACTTTTCATCCTTAGGTGTAAACTTAGGCGAAAAAGCGCAGTACGCATCACCATGCCCTTTCTTCCCTGCTCTGTGCCCTGTAAGGAAGAACCTGCCTTCAGTGGGGTTGAACTCGGCAGTCCTTGCAACTTTCTTCCTGCGTATCGCATCGGCTATAGCTTCATAAGATATAGAAGATACATCAAATGTCGTAAACTCACGCCCCAACCTGTTCAATGCAGCAGAATGTGCATCACTGTTGGACACAAGAGCGAAATTATCAAGCTCAGGTATGAGTGAAAGTATCTCTGGGTCGGCAGAAAGGCCTGTCTCTACAGCAGATATCCTCTCTGCAGCACGCCCATAAAAATCTTTCATATAATTGATAGGATTATTAGAGCCATACACGCCCTGGGGTGTCATCACATGCGCAGGTATCGCCTCAATGCCTTCATCAGCATCAAGAATTTTGCAGAGCTTATCACCGACATCCCTGTTATCCTCACACTTGATAAAAGGCCGGCCAATAGTATTCTTCACACCTATTTCTTCAAGAAGCCCGCAAACCTTATCAACAGATTCAAATGAAGGAAACAGAAGCACAGTATGCACAGACTTTCTGCCAGACCCGACAGCTGCCGTAAATATGACTTCTGTCTGTAAAAGAAACCTTGCATTATTACCCTTTTTAGAGAAAAGCCCTTCTTCTTTCTCTACAAGATTATCTTTCAGGAACTTTCTCCATTCAGCGTGCAGGCAGTCACCAGTGCCAAACACCTGGATACCTTTCTTGACCATCGCCTTCTCAAGATCATCAAGCGATATCTGCCCGACGCCTCCGGCATACCCTGAATGTGAATGAAGGTCGCAGTTGAGAAGCATAAAGAGTTTTTGGTAGATATGCTTATAAAAATATTTAAAGAATCCATCCAAATCATAACTATGATAATTTCTGCAAAAAACATAATTGACCTGAACGAAAAGCACCGCTTCATAGAAAATCTTGCTGAAAGGGAACTGAACCCTGAAGGTGTAGGTATAGATATAAGAGCTGGCGTAATATACAGGCTGAAAGGCAAAGGATTTCTTGGTGTAGATGAAAGGGACACACCAGATATAGAGACTATCGCAGACATAAATAAAGGCGACAAGAAAGTAACTCTCAGCCCTGGGGATTATGTGCTTGTAAAAACTATTGAAAAAGTCAACATACCTGAAGAAAAGATAATAATTCAGGAAGGAGAAGAACCGGCACACCTTATGCTTGATGTATATCCAAGAAGCACTCTGCAGCGCTGCGGCATCTATTTCATGGGCACAAAGACAGATCCTGGCTATTATGGAGAACTCACTTTCGCGCTGAAAAATGTAGGCAACCTTCCATTTGAACTTGAATTGGGCGCAAGGATAGCTAATCTTGTCTTCAAAAAAGTTGAAGGAAACTTAAGCAGAGTTTATGGAGGCCAATGGAAAGGTGGAAGAGTAACAACAGAAAGTATTGAAAAACAAATCTGAAATAAAACGAAAAATCAAGGTCAAAACTTTTTTCTAAAGTAACCTCTCAAAGGGGTCACTCCTTCATTTCCGGTAGAACTTATAATATCATCAAACACAACTTCTTTCTATTTAATATATAACAATGTTATATTCATGTTTAATAGTATATAATATAAGGCTTCCAAACGAAATCAGGGGGTGAGGGACAAACAAAGCATAACTATTTAAACCTTTATTTCCTATAGAGAATATACACAAGAAACAAACATTTTCAACCATAATTTCTTGTAGAACATATATTTTTAGAGGTAGATTTTTTGTCTCAGAAAACATTAAAAAACTTGTTTGATAATTACATGAATTCCAAGACTCTGTTTAAAGATAAGAATGCTCTCACAATAAAATATACACCAGACACAGTGCCTCACAGGAATGATCAGATAAATCAGATTGGAAGCATCCTTGCCCCTGCCCTAAAAGGTGACAGGCCGTCAAACATATTCATCTACGGTATGACAGGCACAGGCAAAACTCTTATTACACAGTATGTCGTAGACCAGCTCAAAGAATCTGCAGCATCTAACAATATAAATATAAATATTCTTTATGTCAATTGCAAGATGAAAAGAGTAGCAGATACAGAATATCGGCTGATAGCATATCTTGCAGGCCTTCTTGGAAAAGATGTACCACCGACCGGACTTCCGACAGACCAGGTCTATAAAATATTTTTTGAAGCTCTGGAAGAAAATACAGGAGTAGTAATGCTTATACTTGATGAGATAGATGCACTTGTAGAAAAGGTAGGTGATGAATTTCTATATACTCTTACAAGGATAAATCAGGACACAGACAATTCAAAAGTCACAATAATAGGAATATCTAACAACCTTTCTTTCACCGATAATATAGATGCAAGAGTAAAAAGCTCGCTTTCAGATGAGGAACTCATATTTCCACCATACAATGCAATTCAGCTTAAAGATATACTTTCAGAAAGAGCATCAATATCATTCAGTGAAAATGTAATAAAGGATGGTGTCATCCAGAAATGTGCAGCCTTGGCAGCCCAGGAGCACGGTGACGCAAGGCGAGCCCTGAATCTTCTCCGCGTGGCAGGCGAGCTTGCAGAAAGGCAGAATATGGACAAGGTGACAGAGAATCATGTGGACTGCGCAGAGTCAAAGATAGACATGGACCATATAATAGAGGCAGTCAAGACCCAGCCAAAACAGTCCAAGCTTATTCTAAAAGCAATATTATCGCTTACAGACAAAGCATCAGATTGCATATATACAGGCGACGTCTTTGATCTGTATGTAACTTTCTGCGATAAGGTAGGGTTAAAACCTTTGACACAAAGAAGGATAAGTGACCTGATAGCCGAGCTTGACATGCTTAGCATCATAAACACAAAAGTCATAAGCCGGGGCAGGCACGGTAAGACAAGAACCATAAGGCTTGCGCTTTCAGGAAAAGTACATTCCCGCGTCGCAGAGTTCCTGAATTCAGAATTCAACATATAGGTAAAGAAAAAATCCTAATCAAAATCAAACACATATCCCTTATCAGTCTTTCTTAAAGAATCAAGAGGCACAAGCGACCAGCTTTCCCGTATCCTCTGGACAGCATACATGCATTCTGCCTTAAAATGTCTTGCTACTTCCCTAAGTTTTTCAACCTCATCAGTCTCAAGATATACTTTTTTGCTTTTTGTGACCTTGCATTCAATGATGACAACCTTGCCGTCTCGCGCGGCGACCATGTCCGGCTTCTTTGATCCGCCGGATCTTATGACCTTCCACCCCTGGCTCTCAAGCTCAAGCTTAATCTTCCGCTCGAAGTTGTACCCTTTCTTGTACATGCTTGAGAATTGGTTTTTTGTATATATATTTTATTGCAATAATCCCATCTGTGAATTATGTTCTTCAGGCTCTCCTAACATTCCGAAACACCTTTTTATAGAAAAATCTTCATCACCGTTTTTTTCAATTCTAACTTTTGATAAAACGTCTAAAGGATGAAATTCTTTAAGATCTATAGAATAGTGCAGTGTTACTTTTACATCAATTTCAGCATTTACACAGTCTTCTTTTATAACGCCCACTGGTTCTTTTAAAAACTTTGCGGTAATATAAGTATCCTTTATTGAATCATGAAAGGGAACATTTTTTTTAATAAATTCATATATGCCGCCATCCAACAAATTATCGCCATAAAGTATGTTATTCATCTCATCAAGAATTTTGTCTATGTCTTTTTTTTCAGTACAAGACCTTTTTTCAATAAGCTTTTTAGCTTTTCCAATTATCTTTTTTTCAATCTTTTTAGGAAGGGGAGAGAACACATATGACCCTCCCAAAAGAAAACTTACCCACATACAAGTAACATTGTCATAATAATAGCTTGAAGCAAGCCCAATAGATAATATGTAAGTGTGAATTTGAAAACCGATTTTTGATTGTATGTTACTAAATTTTAAAAGATTACCGGATTTATGT
>JAIVYO010000004.1:0-19307 GCA_048635405.1 Campylobacterales bacterium
ATCAAATAAGGGGCTGGATTTGTGAGAAATGCCAGATTGTTGATTAGGGTGTAAAAGACTCATCATCACTAAAATAGACATACCCTGATGCCTTGTATGTCGCGCCGGATGTATTTGTCACACCTACAAGAATAGTCCCTGTAGAGCTATTGACACAGCTTGTCTCAATGTATGTGTCGCCCATGAGTGAGACACGCCAGACCTTGAGGCAACCGGCAGACACTATGTTGTTCTCATCACTGAAAGTGTATCTGAAATTGTTTGTGTCCTTGTTGAATGTCAGATAATAATTGACATCATTCATATTATAGAAGAGCTCACCGTATGTAGATCCAAGCAAGACCTGAAATGTGAGTGATGTCGCATAGACATACGAGGGCGTGGTTTCATCAACTACAGATCCTTCATACTCAAGGATGAATCTGTAGAACTCATCATTAAGCACTAAGTGGAGCACACCCACACCCTCAAAGTTTGTCTTCACTATCTCCTGGACCAGATAGGAATTTGTGTCAAGGTCATAGCGCAGGACCTTGATATAAACATCTTCAAGAAGATTGTTGTTCTGGTCATATACAGTTGCGGTCACATCGGTAGAACTACTCTCATTGATTAGATACAGGGTGAGGTCTGTGTGTGACCTATTCTGAAGATTAAAATAATAAAACCTTTCAGTATAACCGTCAGCTTCATACCTGATTGTGTACTCTGTCGGGCCCAGGAGATCAAGATAAAGTGTGCCGTTGCCTGTTGAGTAATTGGCTGAGAAAGCATCTGAGATGAGTTCTATGCTTATGTTCCTGTCATCTATGATTATTCCTGTCTCTTCATCCTTGAATGTGAAGCTGATGCTGTTCTCTGTATAAAGAGAGAAATTGTGATATGTATGTGTTGCATTGATTGTGACAGTATCATTCTTGATCTCATAGCCTGGCGCATCTATCTCAATATAATATGAGCTATTCTCAACAGCAAATTCAGAGTACCCCCTCGTTGTATTCTGTGATGTTCCATTGACTGTGGCTGTGAAATTAGATATAGAATTATTGTTTATATCCCATGCAGTCACATTGAGAATTTGATGAATATATTTTGAAATGTTGTACTGTGTTGAGTTGATATACCCATCATCAACCTTGCAAGAAATGATTGCTATGTGCTGTGCATCTGCGTAAGCGAAAGTATGATAATTTATTGTTGTCCAGTTCAGAAGATATGTGCCTGTGTCATTGTCGTATATCTGATAATACGCTGTGAGGTTGTCGCCGTCTGGATCAGTTCCTGAACAGTTGAATGTTGTGTTTTGTGCATACCTGACTATTATAGGGTCGCTTGTGAGGTTTGAGGCTGTCGGTTGTGCATTGACAAGATAATAGACTATTTCTGTGCTTGTTGCGCCATCTGAATCTTCACAATCAACTGAAATGTTATGTGAGCCCACACCCTTTGTCAATGTATCTGTGTGTGTTGTGTTTGTTGTGAGCTCAACCAAAAATGAGCTATCATCTGAGATGTTGCATGAGAAAGATGCGCTGTCATCACTGACCGTCACATTAAGCGGTATTGTTGCCGTTGGATATGTTATGTTTGTGGGCGCAGTTATTGTGATTGTCGGGGGGATATAATACTTCTCTTCTGCACCGATTGAATATATAGGCTCAATACCCATATTTTTCCGCACCCGTATATCATCATAGTGTCCATAGCTGTTACTTATGCCACCACCACCACCACCAAAATAGATGTATTTCGGCTCAGTCGCAGAATAGATAAAAGTTCCGCAGTAGGCCCCATCTATCCACATAGTGTAGTTCGTGTTGAACACCTGAACTTCTACTTTATGAAATCCAGTGCTGACCGGCACAGTCGTATTAACCCATGCAGCCCCAGCAATATCGTAATAAATATAATAGTTCGCATCCACACTATCATGGATGCCTATTCTAACTATTGTGCCTGTGGCTGATTGTGCAGTTCGGATCTGTCCATTCAATTCCATCATGTTATTTTCACTGCCGACATTGTTATCATACCAGTCATATACATAACTGGCATTGATAACCGAACTTCCTACCGTTCCTGATACATCTCTATAAACCCACGCATAATTATTTGCACCCCCTCCAATATTGACATCAAGATTCTTGTTGCCTCTCTTTGAGTGGTTAGCAATGTATTCTGCAGAACCACCGCTACCACATATTAAAAGAGTCCATGTATCACTATAGAGTCCGGTTTCGGCTGTGTCAGCCCACCAGAAGGCTTCTGTCAAATTGCTTTCGGTTGTCACTGCTGTTGTGTTTCCGTAATACATATAGATGGTTTCATTGGCTGTTGTTCCTGTATATTTCACCCAGGCCATAAGATAACCGCTTTCGTTTTCTTCAATCCAATAAGGTATCCCTGTGCCATTACTGTAAGTAAATGCGACATCAGCCTTATCAGAAAGCATATTTGTCGTGTTTGTGATGTTGATGAAGACTTGATAATCTGAAAGGTTCTCTGTCGTGTTAATCTGAATTGGTCGCCTGTAGTCTCTGGTATCATTCCACCAACTTGAATGTGTCGCGTCATAGTATATGCAGCCATCAGCCTCAATAGAGTACAGACCGCTTGAACCCCAACTCCCTTCTGTCTTAACTATTGGTGTCTTGATTCGGACCTGGAAGAATTTGGTGCCATCCACTGCGCCATCATCATACTCGCTACCTAATTTTGGGATGTTGATCAGTTGCATATTCTCTTTAAGTTCATGCGCTGTTGTCTCTTTCAATGCCTGCGCCTTTGCCTCACTCCACTGCAACACTTTTATCTCTTCTGTGCCAGTCTGAACAGTTGTATAATAAGAACAATCATAATATGTTATGTTGTTATCTGTGCATTGCTTTTCTATCAGAACAGAGCCATAGGTCGGCACTTCTGTCAGGATCCCTTTCCATTCAAACAGCTCCATGTTTGCCTTGTCAAGCTCATAATTCAGGGGTTCCAATATCTGTGTTAGGTTAAAATATCTTTTTGTGTCCTGAAGATTCTGGACTGAAATGTTGAAGACTTGCTCAGTATAACCCTTCTTGACATGATCAAACTGAATGTTCCAGCCGCCGCACATATCAACCTTTGTGCCTATCTCAATGTCTTTGTGCCCTATTGTGGCTGCATGGACTGGCATAGATAAGATTATCAGGAACAAAGCCACTACTATAATCATTCCTTTTCTCATCTTAACCATACCTACTCTTTCCAAACAGCACCATCATGACGCTGAATCCTATCACCAATACGATGGCTCCCAGATTTCCCATGATCAGATTGATGTTCGGGAACATATCAGCCGAAGCCATAACATCAGCTTCAGCGATGATCACCTGATATGTATTGCTGATATTCATACCTACAATAATCACAAAAATAAGCAAAATCGCTGTGAAGATGAAGAAAATTGGGTGTGTATCAGTGTACCACGCCGTTATCAGCATCACAACCCAAAGGCCAAAGAAGATCAGTAGAAACAAATCATTGACAAGAGAAGGGAAGCCTGTTGTCGTGGCCTGCATGAGCTCCTTTCCTTCTGTGCTGATTGATGTGTCGTTCTGAATGTCTGTGTTAAGCTCGGTTGTAAGAATGTTGATGAAAATTCCTGCCAGGGCAAAGCTGAATATCACTATGAGCAATATGATTACATCTATGGCAACATTCCCTTTCCGGTTCTTAAAACAGTTTGAAATCAATACCATTTCCCCTCTTCTTTTGTTTTTCATTTACGCTGCTTGCATCCCTGGCCAGGCCTTCAGTATATTCCAGAAGCGTCTGGTCTGCATCTGCCGCATCTTTCTTCAGCTTCTTCCTGAAGCTTGGATCAACCCAGATTCTCGCGCCTTTCATGTCACAACCCCTTATTTTTTAGCCAGTTAGATCCCCCAACCTTGTAGAAAAGATAGAGGAAACAATACAGCAGGAACAATGTGAACAGCAACATATCAAGCTTGAAGAACCATTCTGCTGTCTTGTTGGGTGTGGTCGTGCATATCTCTGTATATTCGTATGTTGTCGTGTTCTCTGCCACTGTTGAGTTTGAGAGCATATTCTCGCAGGCATACTGATCATCTATGATAACTTTCGGGATGAGGAGCATATTGAAGAATACAAAGGCTATGAGCACAAACTGAAAGCCTTTATGCTCCTTGTCAAGCAATGTAGATATTTGCAGCAGAAGGAATGATAATATTCCAATACCCAAAATGAAAGCAATAGGATCCATAATATTCATCTCTTAATTCGGTGGTGTCACCGGCACATTCCCTGTAGCTGCAAAGGTCTGTTTATCCTGGATGATCTCCTGGAGCATCCGGGTGATCTCTGCCTGTGTCTGTGCTATCTCGTTCATCTGCCTTGCAGTCTCAATCACAGGCTCCATGAAATCTCCCCAACCAATCACTACAATCCCTATCAGCAACAGACAAAAGGCAAGGGCACCCATAGTCATTAAAATTTTCTCTTTATCCATGCCTTCATCTTTTTTTGCCTTGGCCAACTGATTGAGGTAATGAATCTTTTTTGTGTCTGATAATGGAACAAAGACATCTACGACATCGCCAGATTTCTTGTCTTCAAGGTTTTTGGGGTTCTGCACTGTGTTACCATATACATACACACCTGAAGGCATCCTATAGACCTCAATCACCCATTTTCCTTTCTGGTTGATGTCTACTGCCTCTTTTGGTGGCATGGGGATCCTTTCCCTCTTTTTTCTAATAAAAAGCATCATGTTTCCGCTCTTATCTTTGATTTCCTTGGCCTTGTCATCAAATACAGACATAGTGCCATTGGCTCCATACTCCCTTATCCTGATATTGTGCTTAAAACTCATCCAGTTAAACAGAAAAAAAGATATGACTGTCATGATCCCAAAAAGCAGAATATAAAACAGTGAGTCTGTCACAGATACTAAAATTGCAGTTACATCCATAATATCATCCTATAAACGGTATTCTTGATTTTTTCTTGTTGAGGTCCCCATAAGTCTCTGAAGACTTCATACTCTCATTGTAGCTTTCCCTTTCCTTGTTGTCTATTGCTCTTGAGAGGAACATCTTAATGGCTGTCATGATTGAGTCTATGATTTCCTCATAATCATTTTCATCAATACCCCATCGTTCTAAATTGAGCATCATACTTTCTGCTATAGACTCCCTGACCATGACAATTTCTCGCTTATATCGTTCTATATCTAAATTTCCTTGGACAATTGAAGGGTTTAATATGAGTTGTAATCGGGATATGATTGCGGCTACACCTTCTTCATTGGCCTTTGGTTCTCCTAATTTTCTTGTTATCTGTTTTGGCTCTTTTGTATCTGGATTTATAATATATTCAATTCGCGTGCCTGTGAGGTATGTCTCTATCTCACTTATCATTGATGATGTGCTCAGCCGCAGCTCCATGATTGTAGCATTGTTTCTCATCGTGTTCTGTGTTATTGTTGTTGATGTCTCTGCCTTGTCGCTCATATTATCACCGGCCTCAATCCTAACCCTGATGTTACTCCAAACTTGGACTTCTTCTTTGATTTTAGTTTTAAAGCTACTGCTGTCAACGTCGGTTTATATGCCTTGGACTGTTTTGCCTGGAAAAAGTCATCTGATAGTTTTGGCTGCTTAGATCTTCCGAAACTTGGAAGCTTGAATGGGGGGGTTACTGGGGGCGATACACCTGGAGACATTGAAAGACCTATGCTCGGACTCATGGAAGGAGACATACTCGGAGACTTTGAGGGGCTCATGCTCGGACTCATGGAAGGAGACATACTCGGAGACTTTGAAGGGCTCATGCCCGGACTCATGGAAGGAGACATACTCGGAGACATTGAAGGACCTATGCCTGGACTCATGGAAGGAGACATACTCGGAGACTTTGAAGGGCTCATGCCCGGACTCATGGAACTTCTGGCTGATGGTGATATTTTTCCACTGGATTTTAAGCTTGCGCTGATGCTTGGGCTGCTTATCTTTTTTGGAGTGAGGATCTCTACTTTAACCTTTCCGCTTTTGAAATATTCATCCCAATCATAATCTTTATGCTGCTCTTTCCAGTCCTTCAGTAATTCTTTGCCTTTCTTTACTTTTGCTCGTTTTAAGAAGCCTGTCGGGCTTTTCTTCATAGACCTTATCAATGTGTCCTGTGTTGCATAAAAATCGCCTACATCTTTCAGGCGGTGCTCTGGTGGGGCAATCTTGCCTTCTTGGAATGTCAAGGATCCTGCACCTTTCCTCAATCCATGCTCACTCAACCTCATTGCTTTAATCTTTTCAATTTTTATGGCTTTTTGGGTGAATGAAAAACCGTATGCACCTTCAAGGGTTAATTCTCCTGTATCAAAACTATGGACATCAACCGCATGGTGCCATTTCTTATCTTTTCCATATACTTCAATCAATGTCGGATGTTCTTTGCTTAATCTGGCTTTGTTGCCAACTTTTCTTAATTTGCCTACAAGGCTCTTTGAGAATTTAACTGCTGCCTTTTCACTAACAGTAAGCTGTATGTCAATATCCCCTGAAACACGCTGAAATTCTGGTGCCATCTGTGGCCTTGCAGTGAAGCTACCATAAGCTTCTTTGACTATTTTTTTGTTTGCTTGTGTGTGTTTGATGACAATATCAACACCTTCAGGATTAAGTGTCTTTACCTCTCTTATAAATTCTTTCTTGATATATTTTGATGGCTGTTTTTCTGTGATTGCCATTATGTCTGTCGCAGTCTCTATTTTCTTAACATCTATTTCTTTGAATCCTAATTTTTTGAGATTTGCCGGTGCTGCCACCACCTTTGTCTCTATTGGTGATATAGGGACATAATCATTTGATATCTTTAGGCCTTCTGGAATCTTTGGGGTTCCTGTTCTTATCTTTCCCATTGACCTTCCTATGAGCGGTTGTGCGTATCTCCCTTCCTGAACATAGACACCGCGCCAAAGCCGCATATCTCCTTTTGCTGTGGGGACTTTAACATCTCCAAATTTCAGTGGCAAGCCTTTCTTTACACCATGCCTGAAGCCTGAAGCAAAACCAATAAAAGTTATGCCCTGTTTCATGACTTTTGTTGATACTGCTTCTATTGTCTCTTCTTTTGGTGTGCCTGCTCTTTTTAGATCCTTATAATAATCATAATCCTCTTTCGCTGCAACACCGCCAAAAATACCAATTGCTGCAACATTGACCGCCTTGCTGTGTCCTACTAAAAACTCTGTGCTCTTAGCTGCTATTGCCGGGGATGTTTTTCCAACAAGGCCGCCTATGCCTTTGACTGCTGCGCCGGCGGCGACACCGCCAATAACTGATGTGCCTATCAACCCAGGCACAGAACCATATAAAGATTGGACAGCAACTTTAGCAGGGTACCATTTATCATCCCTATTTAAAAATGTCTCTGCCTGCTTTTCTTTTGCTATGTCTGTTGCTGTTTTTCCTCCTGAAAATAATCCCCTGACAGCAGAATCAACACCCTTGCCTGAGAATGTGGCGTGTGCGTGCAGGGCT
The DNA here is from genome assembly GCA_048635405.1 of Campylobacterales bacterium. Lineage (GTDB taxonomy): Archaea > EX4484-52 > EX4484-52 > EX4484-52 > GLR71 > GLR71. The sequence continues at coordinate 7,536 of JAIVYO010000004.1, forward strand.
GCTCTTTGTAATGGTGTTGCCCTTTCATATTGCCTTTCAGCCATGTGCAGCGCAATCTCTTCTCTTGTCGCATCCGGCTTTCTCGTATAGATCGTTTCACCGCCAATATGTTTGGTTGGTGACATCTGACCGCTTTGTGTCTCATAAGATGCTGTCGCATATTCGGGAGCTCTTGAAATATCATACTTGCTTGGAGGCGCATTGATTTTTGTAACCCTACCATACTTATCTCTTATAACTTCTCCCCCATCCCTTTCAACTTGAGCATAAAATAATTCTGCTTGATCAGCATAAGGGGCCCTTAAAGGCTGTTGTGTTGTCGGGTATTGTAAAGCCATGGGTGTTTTGTATCCTGCTTTTGAAAAGAAATACTCACCTAATGTTTGTGTCTGTAGCTCCTGACTCGGCTGTGGTGCCGTTGGTTGTGGCTGTTCTTCTTCAACTGGTTCTACTGCTGTTTCTGACGGGCTTGAAGAAGATCTTGAGGGGCTTGAAGAAGATGGGGAACTTACACCGCGACCAAAAGCGGGGACAGATAACGATTTTGTTTCATAAATTTTATAGGTCTTATTGCCCCTTTCGTCTTCTTCTACGACAAGATTACCGCCTTTAGGGATATATATTGCCATAATGACTTTTGTGGCTTCTCTGTATATAAGACTATCAGTTAATCTTAAAAAGGGAATGATTTTACTGGATATAGTGGATATAATGGACAGAACTGTTATAAACAACGCTATAACATTCATATCAGGTGCATTTTTTATGCAAAAAGTTGAAATGAAGAAAACTGATGAGACTGTAGAGTTCGCTCTGGGCGATATGCAGTCAATAATTATGGCTTTCGTGATGATTTCCATAATTGCCGTTGTCGGCCTGACACTGACAGCAGACCTGAAGGCAGACATAAATGAGACAGAAAGCCCTGATGCTTTTGCTGCCGCAGGAGAAGGTATTGATGCGATAGGTGTCATTACCGGAAAGCTTGGCCTGATTGCTCTGATAGTGGTCTTTGCCCTGATAATCGGTATCTTGTACAGGTACTTCAATCAGTGAGCAAGATAAGGGATAAGTCCCTTTCTTTTTCTTTTTTTTGAGGGAGCCCTTTGAGGATTGTGATTTTTATGCAAAAAATGAAAACTGTTGAGGAAGAGACTGTAGAGTTCGCTCTGGGTGATATGCAGTCCATAATTATGGCTTTCGTCATGATTTCCATAATTGCCGTTGTCGGGCTGACGCTGACAGCAGACCTGAAGAATGATCTTGATGCAAAGGTCTGTGATTACGGTTACACATACAATGAGACTGCCAACAACTGTTATGAGGATGCAAACACCACTCATACAGTTACTGGAACAACAAACCCGGCTGTGACTGGTGCAGGGGAAGGTATTGATGCGATAGGTGTCATTACCGGGAAGCTTGGCCTGATTGCTCTGATAGTGGTCTTCGCTCTGATTATTGGTATTTTGTATAGGTACTTCAATCAGTGAGCGTGATAAGGGATAAATCCCTTTCTTTTTCTTTTTTCTTTCTAAGCACCCCAGTTGTTTAGATTTGTTTGGAATTTCTTAGGGATCCCTCTTGCAGTGTTCATATTGAGTATTGAATCTGTGAGCTGCTGCTGCGGTATGAAGCTGTATGTCTCTGCCATCCTTGAACTCTTGCTCCAACCCATAAACTTCTTTACGACCTGCTCCGGGAGCTTGCTGAAGAGCTCTGTTGCCCTGGACTTCCTGAAGATGTAGAGATATGTGTCAGAATAACCCTGTTTTTTAAGCATCACAGCGACTTTATTTGTGAAATGAGTATATCCTTGAGGAAATACATAATCTTCATTGCTGTGGGCTGTCTTCTGGGATTGCATCAACATCTGTGCGCTGTCAATGATGGGGATTGTGCTGGGGCCCGTCTTGCCGTCAAGAGTCACATCTGCACCAAATGGCTTATATTCTATGTCGTTGTATGTCAGATTAAAGAGTTCTCCTGGTCTTGCGCCGCTTTCATAGGCAAATCTCACAAAGAGTTGCAGATAATCTTCAGGCATATTCTTCCAGATCTCTTTATCTTCTATGAGCTTTTTTGGTTTTCTCACTGCCGGGTTGCCTGTGGCTATGAGATCTATGAGGCTTTTGTCTGTGCCGATTGAATGAAGGTATGATCTAAAGGCAAGCTTGTAGTCTCTCCGGGAATTTTCGCTCTTGTTTGTCTTCTCTATCTTGCTGACTATCTTGTATATGTATAGGCGTGTCGGCCTTTTGATGTCTTTGTTGCCTAAGACCATGTTAAGGTTTGCCAGTAGGTTTATCTTCCGGGCCAGGGATAGATCCCTTGTGATGCAGTATTGATGAAATCTCCTGAAAGCAAGGCGTTTTTCAGGCTGCATAGCTTCTGTTTGCGTAAGCAGGGCTTTGTATCTGTTATTATGATTATAGATGTCTCTCATTAGTACCACTTGTGGATAGTAATAGAAATTAGCTTTTTAAAGTTATGCGAAAGGTTTATATAGTTAAGTGAACTCAGTTCCTTTATGCTTGAAGAAACAATCAAACTTAGTACAGAAACAAAGAAAAAATTAGATGATCTTGGAAACAAAAAAGATACATATGAAAATATAATTATTAAATTATTGAATAATCAAAAACAACAGACCGCTTAAAAGCGGTCCTGCCTGAAGTTCACGCTTCAGACAAGACCTCGCGGCAACCCTGCATAACTTAAGGAGTACAGGATTAATATGATAGATGAATTTAATATATTTGCAGAAAATTCCCGAAATTACATAAAAAATTCTGGAAAAACACTTGTTTTTCATGCAATTTGGCATAAACTTATGCAAACATTGAAATATACTTTTTGTATTTTTTCTCACCAGACCACCAACAGTAAAGGTAAAAGATACGGCCTCCGGGATTTTCAAAACAGCATACATAGAACTTCTATGCTGACTGTGTGTGTGTGTGCAACATTACAGAAAGGCTTTAACAAAATCTTAAATTCTATCAAAATCAATAGCAGTAATTTTTTAAGGTATTTTAGAAGTATGTTATTTGGTCTCAAACTACATAGTAAGGATGTTATTTGGTCTCAAAGGACCAAATTTGGTCTCATGGTCTCAAACTACATAGTAAGGATGTTGTTTGGTCTCAAACTACATAGTAGAGGTATTTTATTATGAATGATGAAATACATTTTAGAGTTAGCGAAGAAGATTATCTTTTTCTGCAACAGATAAAGCAAATCTGTTTTGAAAAACACAGTTCTTATTATAAATCATGGGGTAAAGAAATTTGTGCTTTAGCAAGGTTAGGTCTTAAATATACAACCTCAAGCGCACACACACACAAACTTCCACCACGAACAGAAAATAACTATCAGAAGCTTCTTTTTTCTATGCAGGGCTATAATAAGATAGATAGAGAACAACTTGAAGATTTAATAGATTTCAACTGTGGTAGGGGTAGTAAGGATGAAAGAACATTTAAGAGATATTCTATAAATTTATCAAACGATAACATAATTTCGTTAGATCAAACAATTCCTTTCCATAAAGGAAAAGAAATTTATGTTGTCAATCAAAAAAAAATTCTCTTCAAACTACGGAAATTATCAGGCACAATAGAAGATTATACTATAAAATCTACAACAAAAACAAGACAACCAATTAAAGTAGAAATAGAAAGGCCACAGACACAAAAACGAGGCCATAAAGCAGAAATTGATAAAATTTTAGCTGAAGTAGGAGCTGTTATTCAATGAGTTATACAGAGATTCAATGCCCGGACTGCAAGGCCAGATTTTCACAAAAGGCCTTGCTCAAGACAAAGCACAGATGCCCTGGGTGTGGCAGGCAGAAAACAAGCCGGCCCTGGAAAACATTTATCGTGAAGTGAATTAGGAGTGATTGATATGTTTGGAAAAAAATCAAAAGAAGAAAAAGAAATAATAGAATTTGAAAAGTGGCAGGATAAAACCTTCTGCCTTGCAGCCGTCACAGAGGATGGCTATGCGCTGCAATATGTGAAAGACCAGAGCGAGAAGGTCTGCCTTGCAGCCGTCACAAGAAATGGCTATGCGCTGCAATATGTGAAAGACCAGAGCGAGAAGGTCTGCCTTGCAGCCGTCACAAGAAATGGCGATGCGCTGCGATATGTGAAAGACCAGAGCGAGAAGGTCTGCCTTGCAGCCGTCACAGAGGATGGCGATGCGCTGCAATATGTGAAAGAGAAAAAGATTTTCCTTAAGATCCTTAAGAAAAGGTCATAAATCTTGTGATAGTTTAGAGTGATTTATATGGGAAGAAAAGAAATCCTTGAAAATTGGGCAGAATATCTATGTGATGTAAAGCCATTGATATCAAACACATTTGAATATTTAGTTTTTGTTTGTTATTTGTTGGTGTGGCATGGAACAATAATATTACAGGATTTAATTACAATAAATCCATTTCAAACTCTTGTCTGGGTTGTTATATTTTTACGCATAGGTGTGACTACATTGCGGTATTTTACATATTTACGGGGCTTTTTTAACGTCTGTGGAATCATTGCGATGTTATCTTTATTTGGATATCGGCTGTTTTTTATTGAGAGCTCATTGGTGCTTTTGGGTGTATTTTTCATAATGTATGTTATTGGTCAGCACAGCACATCCCAAACAGAAGAAAAAAAGGTTGATTGATGAGGATGGTTCCCATTCGTGCACTCATAAAAGACAACTACCCCCACCACGATAATCCTATAAAATTGCGGACCAGGTTTGAAGATGGCCGGAAGAGAGTGAGAGAGAAGTATGGTTATGAATGATATGGATTGGGATTATATGACTGTTAGTGAAAAGCTGAATATAATTGAGCTATATACGATAATTGGTGTTATCTGATGGCGACAGATGAAGAGATGAGAAAGGAAGCAAATAAGTTAGGTAAAATATGGATAAATAATAAATGGAGTACAACAGAATTATTAATTAATGCAATCAAGAAAGGCATCCGGATGGAACGCCAGAGGCTCAAAAAACAGGTCAAAAAGACATCTGAAGACCAACAGTGTCCTGATATATTAATAGATGATATAGATATCTGGGATGATGAATGATGGCGACAGATGAAGAGATAAGAAAAATTATAGTCTCTACTCAGAGATACGGTCTGGGGGTTCACCAAACAGCCCCAGACTATCATAATTAAAGGAGCGATGATGATGGCAATAGAGATACTTACTGGATTCTGCTGTATAAAATGCGGATTCAATACAACATATGATTTTGATATTTGTGATAACTGTGGTTGGAACCATAAAGATAACATATATACATAAAGGGATGATGAATGATGAACTGTTCAAAATGCGGAAATGAGATGCAACCCACAGGCACCATATGGGGTGAAGGTGACGGTTATATCTGTCAGGGCTGCGGTATGGAGATAACGGTGTGAACGATGGCTTTTGTGAATTGGATCTGTGATAAATGTGGTCAAAGGTGTTTCGGCACAGTCTGCTGTTGCGGAAGAAAATTAATTGATTTTAGAGAAGAACTAATGAAAAAAGGCGATGAATGACATGGAACTCACATATCTTGACATAGGGCTTCTCTTGATGGGTTTAGGCATAGGATTTTTAATTTTAAGTTTACAAGAGCAAAACTCAAAAAAACACAAGAAAGGCGATGATTGATGAAATGCAGAGGTTGTAATAAAGAAATGGGTTATGGTGAAGCAAGCATTGAATATTGTGACGGCTTCTGTGCATATTGTTACGGAAAAGAAAGAAATAGTAAAATGATGATACCACAATATAAAGAATTTCATAATTGGGTTGAACCGGTCATCAGAAAAAATATAAGAGGTTATAGTGTTCAGGTTGTGGCAAAACATAAGAATGGTGAAGAAATCACGACAGGATTGATATCATCTGAACTAAGAGAACTTGCAGATTATTTAGATTCAAAGAAAGGCGGTAAATAGATGGGATGGGATGGAAAGAGCAACAACATAGACGATACACCCTTCAATATGGCCATGATGTTCTACATAGGCCTCAACAAGATCATCCAGGCAAAAAGAGAAGCCTGCCTTGAGGATGATTATCTCAGATGGTATAAGATCCTTAGATTATTGTATCGGGAAATAAATTTTAAATTCAAGAAAGAAGAAAAGAAAAAAGCAGTTGAAGCCTTCAATCAATGCAAAAAATGGCTTCCCTTGATTGAGCAATCACCGATATTTCCACAGAAAGTATATGAACTGTTGGATGAGATAGACAGCAACATGACAGGGATAATGGACAAAAGACACATGATATTCCCGAACATAAACACCAAAGAAGGGATGAAAGATTTAGAAGATAGGTTTGGTCTTGATGGAAAGGATAAAGATAAATGAATTTGCGGTAAAAATCGCTGAGATATTGAAGAAAGATAGATGGGTTTTCCTTGTCTGTGACGGTGAAATGGGCGAAGGAAAGAGCTGTTTTGTCACTCAATTAGCCAGGGAAGTCGCAAGGGTCACACATACACCGTTTTCATACAAAGATAATCTTACTTTCCTGAGATCAGAACTCAAAACCTGGATAGATGGCGACAAAGAAGGGAAACATCAAAAAGTAGAACATTCAGCCATCGTAGCTGATGAGCTCATATCTCTATTCTTTAAGAGAAACTGGTTTGATGCCGACCAGATAGATGGCATTGAGCTTTTGAATAAATGCAGGGACAGACACCTTTTTGTTTGCGGCAACATACCTAACTTCTGGGATCTGGACTCAGCCATATATTCATCCATAACATTTCGGGTGAGGATCCATGAGAGAGGCAGGGCATGGGTGTTCATGAAGAGCAGGGATCCTTTTACAGGGGACACATGGTTTAAGAAAGACAATCATAAGAGCTTCATAAAGAAGAAGAATCCATACTCATGTCATGGCTTTGTCTCAGAGCTCATATTTGACGACTGGAGCGAAAAAGACAAAGAAGAATACTATGAGGTCAGGAACACAAAAAGAAAGAACACAGAAGGCCAGAGAGAGCGGCCTGAGAAATATAGAGATATCAAAGAACAAAGGAATAACCTGATTATTGCATTGAAGAATAACATCCCAGACATTACACTTCAAGAGATTGCAGATATTGCCAATTTAGACCGGGGTTTAATCGGTAAGATTGTCAATGGCACAGAGAGAGAATGAGCAACAGGGAGACTATAGATATATCTTATTTGGTGAGCGTATGGAAAAGAGAAAGATCCTGGCGGCGGCAGCACCGACAGCCCTATTAATAACTATAATATACACTGTAATGTTGCTCTTTAATCTTGAATTTATACCCTTACTGATTGTGATTACAATACTCTTGTGTGGATTTGCAGCCTGGAGAAAAACAAAACCGGCTGATGCAATCAAAGGGATCATAAAAACCCTGGCATTTTTGACAGTGCTGCATCTTGCCTGGGGGATCCTTGGAGCCTATGCAATCATAGGCCTGATTGTGTATGTCGTTGTGATCTCTATCTATGCTGTCTGGCATAAGAGGCACATTTATTTCATGGCCCTGGAAGAGCTTGAGACTGAAATCTATGGCCGGAAGTTTGAGAAGGGCGAGAAGAGGCCCAGGATAAAATTTGTATGGAAGAAGAAAGAAAAAGGCGAATTATAATTAAAGCTTGGCAAGATGTCTATGGTGACTTGTATAATGAGAAAGACATAGCTGAGTATGAATGGGATTTTGCTCAAGCAATAATAAAAAGATATGAAAATTCAACAAAAAGAAAAGGGTGCTGATGATGGAAAAAGAAGAAGCGGATAAGCTGAACACCTTTAAGAATATGGGTGCTCCATATCTTAAATTTTTGTGCCCGGACTGCAAGCTTGCAGTTGAGGCCTTATCTATTGATATGATGAAAGAGATGCGGAAGAAGCAGGGTGTCTTTGCGAAAGCCAAAAATATGATGATGGCTGCCAAGATGATGCAGAAGGTCCAGGGCCTTATCTGTCAGAAGTGCAAGGCAAAGCTGCTGAAAGAGCACCTGAAGACAAGAAGGGGAAATACATGATATCTATACTGCTTGATGCCGCGCTGTCACTGGAGCTCTTCATATTCGCTATTGTGGCGCATGAGATAGGGCATATGCTTAGTTTTAGAGCTTATGGTATCAAACCTAAGCTTCAGTTCAAAAGAACGGAGAAGGGCTTTAAATTCATATTCAACATACCAGAAGCCTACCAGAGTTTGAATGATGCACATAAATGCATGATTTATATGCTTGGAGTTGGTTTTGGTTGGAGTTTTTTGATTTACAGCCACATTATATTTGATATGCCTATATTCCTTACAGTATTCTGGGGGATCATATATTTCTATGGCTGCAAGACAGATGTAACAAATTTCATTAAATGTTGGAAGAGGATGGATTGACATGGAAAATAGAAAATTTGATTTATATATGAAAAAATGTGTTTTGTGCGGCAGACCTGCTGAAGGAGACTACAAAGAGTGGTCTTTTTTAAAGGGGTGGTCTTTTATCCGCTCAAGAAATTATTCAATGTGTGAAACTTGCGCCGGTAAATGTCTTTTTGCCGGGGTTGATAAGCTCTTAAAACCAAAAAAGGAAGCAGAGGACAGAGCACAATATAGAACAACAATCAAAAATTTAAGGAAAGAAGGGAAGATTTGATATGGGAAAAATCAAATGTAATGATTGCGAAAGGGATGAATTTTGCCACATGAACCGGGAAGATTGTAAAGATTTTGTTAAAAAGAAGCGAGTTGATTGATACGACATTAACCTTCGGTTCCTTGTTTGCTGGAATTGGTGGGATAGATTTAGGACTGGAAAGAGCAGGAATGAAATGCTTATGGCAAGTGGAAATTGATGAGTATGCAAACAAAGTCCTTAAAAAACATTGGCCCAATGTCACAAGATACGGCGATATCAGAACCGTTGATTTTACCAAAGCAAAATATGTTGATGTTATCGCCGGGGGATTCCCATGCCAGGACATCTCAACTGCCGGCAAAAGAAAAGGAATTAAGGGTGAGCGTTCCGGGCTGTGGAAAGAGTTTCACAGGGCAATTCGCGAAATTAGACCGCGATTTATTGTCGTGGAGAATGTTTCAGCTCTCTGTCACAGGGGGCTTGATACCGTTCTTGCAGACCTGGCCGCGAGCGGGTACGATGCAGAATGGGATTGCATACCGGCTGCCGCCGTTGGTGCCCCTCACCGGCGTGACAGGATCTTCATTGTGGCCTACACCCAAAGCATCAGAAGCTCAGAGGGGAAACAGAATACAACATTGCCTTCAAGGAAAAGGGGGATGGGATTTACAGGATGCAGTCAGAATGTGGCCGACACCACTCTCAACAGATGCAAGCAAATGCCCAAGCGATTCATTGACCAGGGCTGTCCAATCAGAACTTCAATGGTCTTTCAGGAAGGACAGGAAATTTTTGCCAACACCAACACAGAGAGATTGGAAGCAAGGATCCTCCAGGCAGCCACTAAAAGGTCGCTTGAACGATACCGTTGCACGATTGGGAAAGAACAATGGCAAACTGAACCCAGAGTGGGTAGAGTGGTTAATGGGGTTCCCGATAGGATGGACAGAATTAAATGCCTCGGAAACGCAGTAGTTCCACAAGTGGCTGAATTTGTGGCAAGAGAGTTTATATTAAAAAATCCAGCCATCAGGGACGGAGAGTAATGAGAGAAGCCAATGGAAGGCTACAATCAAAAAGAGAAGGAAGGAGATGAAGATTTGATATGGAAAAAATAAAGAGTTTGTTTTGGATTTTATGTAGTGGCATGGCTTCAGTGTTTGTTGTGGTTCTACTGCTTTTAGCTTTCGCGGCTTGCACAAAAATAACATTACTCACAATTCCTGGAGCGAGATATATGATGCCTTTTATTATTATTTTAGGGTGTCTTGGTTTGCATCATTACATTTACACAAACATCTACAATTTTTTTGAAAAGGAAGGATATATCAAGAAATAGCGGAAGCAGGATTAAACCATGAAGATCATATCAAAATAAACGCCTGTATGACAAACAGGTCTTTTCAGAGATAATTGTATGACAAACACACCGAATCTCACCAAAAAACCCCATCTAATTGAATGAGATTTGTTTTGTTTTATATTCAAACTCAAAGGATCTTGTGAATAGATATGCCGAAAAAAAGGAAAGTATGACAAAAACATATAAAACAAAAGATATAGTTTCACGGAGTTGATATAAGATGAATTTTACTTGGGCACTTGAACACATGAATAAAGGGCATAGAGTCCGTAGGAGAATATGGGTGACTATGCCAAGATGTCAGGATGAAGGCAGATACATAATGATTGAGAGTAAATATATGCATAATCATAAAGGCTATGAAGTGACTATATCTCATGCAGAATTGATGGCTGATGATTGGGAATTTTACATTGAAGAAAAGAAAGAACTCAATCTGAGCGATGAGATACAAGGTAGCTCATATTCAACATCGCAATATATCAAGTTAGAATCTGCGCAGGAATGTATCAAGAAAATAAGAGAATTGATTTCTGACAGTAAGGTTCTTACGGAGAAATTGGATAAGATTGTGGGAGATAAATTCAGATGACAAACAAAACCCTCTCTGCCCGTATGAAATCAGAAGAATGGGATGAATTTGTATCCCTGGCCAAAGAGTGCGGCTGCAACCCGGACACGCATGGATTCTGGAAAGATACAATCATAGAGTTCATGGCCCGGACAAAGGACTATAACCAGGATCTTAAAGAAAAAGTGGGAGCTCTCACAACATCAAAGAGGAGAGCCCTGAAGAAGATGATAGAATCTTCAACCATCACCGAAGACCTTTATCAGAATCGCCGCAAAAAGCATGATTAAAGGAATTATAACAATATTTACACCGATAAAGCCCAATGTCCAGAACAGCACAGCGATGATTGACACTATGAATGATGTTGTGAGCATAACAACCTTTACATCATACTGCTTCATTGCTATATACAAAATTAGATATATTGACAACAGCAGCAGACCGGCAAGCAGGCCATCCACTTGAGCGTTCAGGCCTGATGTGATTGTGTATAAGTCTGATGAGTTTGTGAAATTTAGATCATAATATACCATCATCTACACCTTCCATTTCAATATAGCAGACATGATTATGAAAGCTATAATTGTCAACACTATGGCACCTATCGCCGTCAGGAATATTGGCCCTGCAATCCCTATATCCAGGTCATCAACAGCAGCATTGCTCATTGTCGTAAATACATCAAAGCTTGCCTGCGTGGTCAGCAGCACATTATATGCGCTTGAGAAGATGCCGCCTATTATGTCCAGAACACCGCTCTGTTCTTTGATTTCATTAAGTCCTGTCTGAATAGTTTCCACATCAGCAGTCAGGACATCCATCTGGTCATACACTGCAAGGGCTGAATTATCATACTCAACATCATAAGAGTCTGAAACTCCTGCCATGAATATGCTGAAGACTGAGACAAACAATCCAACCATTATCAGGCCGATGATGAATTTAGATATCTGTGCCATAGTCTCAACTCTTATCACTGATCATATATGCGATGATCACCGCAAGGATTTCAAGAGGGATAAGATACATCATCCCAATGTTGATAAATCCGACAAGCTCACCGAATATCAAGCCCAAAGGTGTAAGGATTACAGCCACAGGCGGACTCCATACACCGACAAATGCAAATAATATTATCAATATAGCCACATAGAACAGGCCACTGTTTCCGCTCAACTTTTCTGT
>JAIVYO010000005.1:0-18627 GCA_048635405.1 Campylobacterales bacterium
CTGCATCAATGCGACACTGAATGCCAAGTCCTGCGAATACACGACAGACACGCTTGACGGTTCGGGTGCATCATACACAGACTATTACATCCGCTCATGCGACAGTCTCAGCTACTGCAACACCACATCACGTTACCAGTTTGACGTGGACGACATAGAAAATCTCGCAGTATCTATAGCCGGGAATACATCAATCCTTGTGCCTACATTCAATGTCAGCATAAACTCTGACGCCAATGTCAATGTCACATGTGCTCTCAACTGCAACCCGAGGACAGAGTCCTGCATAGCAGATATATGCACATACAGCGGCTCCCAGGGAAATGGAAAAACCTGCATGATATCTGCACCGAACCTGACAAGAGGCGAGAACACCATATACTGCGATGCTGAAAGGGTGGGCTATCCAAATATAGATACAGAGTCTGACGCCTATGCGAACTTTACTGTCAATTATACTACTATATCTCTTGGCTGCAAGGTGCAGGACTCCGATTCGGAAGTCAACATATCTGAGACTGACTGCAGCGCACAGTTTGACATAGATGTAAACGACACATTATGGATGAGAGCAACTATGAATAACACAGGGACACTGCCGATAACAGGAACAGATATGGATGGCATGTTCCGGATAGATGTTGAGGCACAGCACCAGCAGGCATACGGCTCATCAGCTTTCCCTGTATTATGGGCACCAGGTCAGGTATTTACGATACCTTACGATTATCCTTTCTGGATGAATATCTCATGGAACAATTTCAGCTGCTCAAACTCTGTCGGCAGCTACCCAAGGTCTGACTGGGACCACAATTCAGACACATACACAGTATCGCCTCCTGACGGCGAGCACGACAGCCTTGAGTACTCAGGCGTCATGTGCTATGATGAGGTGAACCTGACAATTATTGAGGTCGCAGGCAACATAACAACCGCGATACCTGTATTCAACGCGACCTTGTACTCAGATAATTCTGCAAGAAACATAAAGGTGGACTGCTTCTTAGGCTGCAATCCCGGCAACTCAGAAAATGTAAGCTTATGCCCGACAACAGCAGATAAGTACTGCACATGGACCGGATATGGCGAAGGCAACTGCTCAATATCAACAGCGATGTTCTGCGGCGAGATATACAACCTATCCTGCATAGCCAATGAGGCAGGCCATGAAGAGATAGACACAGATGACATAATAGCAAACATCACATTTGACAGGGGTGAACTGAATATAACCATGGTGGAAACACCGGCCCTGATATACAGGACAACAGCTTACGCACCAAATATAGGATATGTCAACATCACAGTCAATGATTCATGGGGCGAAACAAGCAATGCCAACATAACGATATACGGCGCATGCATCGCAGACCAGAACTGCACATGGGACGCATCTGCAGGCCATTTCAATTGCACGATAGACCCATATGATGACTATTATTACTCTGTCTTTGGCGGCCCCGGCTACTGCACAATAAACGCCACAGCTACGAGAGGCAACGGCTGCTATGATAATGACAGTATCCCCAACAGCACGATGGAAGTGAGAGGCGCTCTCTACAATAACAGGCAGGAACCCAATGGTGAGATATATAACCCCAACGAGACTGTAACAATAAATATATCTCTGACATCAGATCACTCACCCGAAGGCAATATATCCGGTGCCATAATGACAGGATATCTGACAGACCCAGACAATACCAATCATATCCTGTCCTTCAACGATCCGGAAACTGACGGAATTTATACAGCGACATACACTTTCCAGCTTTCAGACCCTAACGGCTACTGGAATCTCTCTGTTAATTCCTCAAAGCAGTTTTACGAGAACAGGTCAACCTTATGGTCTGGTGTATTGTATCTTAACCAGTATCCTGACATAAATCTGATTCAGTCTCCTGACCCTACAGACCGAGACTCTGGAGCATATCAGATATCAAACATATCTATAAATATTACAGACCCTGACGAGTTCACAGGTCCGCCGTTTGTCCTGAACCTCACGAACATGTCCTTGAGGGATGATACAGGAACCGAATACATAATAAATATTACAGAGAACTGCACAAGATATACTGGAAACGACAAGCAATGGATCGGCTTCTGCCTCTGGAACCCGCCAGACGCGATGACAGATGAAGAGCTGGGTCCGATAGATGTGAAAATCATAGTATATGACAGCCAGATATACCAGATAAGCGGCTATGAGAACAATTCAGACCTGTTCAATGTCGATGACATAAACATCACTTACAATACGACAGCTTTCGGAAATATCTACTACTCCAACAATAATGTCACATTCATCCTCTATGCAGACTATGCAAACAATGTCAGCCATGCCGGCAACGACAGCAACATATATTCCGGAGTATCATACTTAGAGCTCCACAACGAAAGCCATGCACCTCAATCATCAATACCATTGAACATGACAGCCACTATAGCCGACGGCGAAGCGAACGCCACATTCAACATCAGCTGCATCAATGAGGTGTCAACATGGCATGTCTGGACAGAGTCAACTCACTCGTACCTGCACGAGATTTCAGACTCTATAGATGATTACAGCCTCAATATAACAGTCTCTCCTACACTGACATCTCTTGACTGCTGGATTATCTCAAACTGGACTCATCTTCACTTCTACTGCAATTATGAGAACATTATAGACAATATCAACATTTCAGGAGCCACTGTCACAGCAGACATGACTGGCGGCGGCGGAAACTGTACCGGTCTAAGAACCTTATCCTGGAATGCGACAGAACAGTGGTATGAATTCATCTGCCAGGCAGACGGCTGTGTCGGGGTGACCATGAACGCGACAGCCTCAAGATCATGCCATTTCAGCCAGGGATTGTTAGTATTTGCGCCGATAGCCATGGCAGATGATGTCAACGTATCTGTAATATCTGCTCCGGGCAGCGTCAAGACCCTGACAGAATCACTGTTCTTTGTAACTCTCAATGCCAGCAAGGATGTTGCAGGCATAACTGTCAATGTAGGGCAGGCAGATGATTCAGACAGCGCCTATGATACATGGAACACAACCTTGTGGAGTATAGGAGGTCCTGAAATCATATCAAACATATCTGCCGGTGAAAACGATACAGTCAACATCTCAGTCTCATCTGTGCGCACCCAGCCGCCAGGAAATTATTCTTTCCCTATACATGTAAGCTGGAACAGCAGCCTGTGCAATGTTGGCTTCATCAATGCCACAGTCAATCTCACCATACTGAGCGATCCATGGGCTGAGTTCAATGTCACCCTGAACAGCACAGAATATGAGGGTGATGATATGATACTCTTGAACGGCACTATAATCAACAGGGGCAATATGAACATAACTGCTGATGCTGATGTCAGGGCAGAGATATTCGACAGGTACCTGAACAGCTATAATCCTGTTATAGATATGAACTGCACAATGCCTCAGAAGACTGATATCTTGCCTATCCTTTCAAACCGCACTGTCTACTGCACATATTTCATTAACAATACGATTCCTGCAGGTGCAAAGAAAGTAGAGATAGTGTATGTATGGGAAAAGACATATCTGGAAGATAAGCTGAGTGACAGGACAGTCTCAGACATACTGTCCTTCGGGGTGGAATCAACACTTTATGGTATTTATATGGATACTCAGGCAAAAGATATAGCTACAGTCCAGGTTCCGATGATTGTGATAGATCGTTTCGGAAGGACAAGCATACAGTATATATCAGTCGGCACAACAATAAATTAAGGGTCTGTGTGTGATGATAAGAAAAGCTAATGTGAGAATACTTGAAGCGACGCTTGCCGCAGTGCTGCTTGTATCCTTTCTTGTTGTCGCAGCCATGAACACAGGGCAGAGAGAAGAGTCACCGGCACTTGTGAATACTGTCTATGGAGTATATGAGTTCCTTGACAAGTCAAATCAGTTGAGGGAATTTGCCGTATCAGAACCAAAAAACCTTACTGGTTTCTCAGATTCTCTTGAGACTCTATTGCCTCCGACATACCAATATACTGTCGGTTACACAAACTACACAGATAGTATCATGTTTGGAGGCATACCTGATAATGAAAGCGTCTATGTGTTCAGCTATGTCGTATCCGGATATGAATATAAGTACGATCCGACAGTATTTTTGATATATATGTGGTGAGTTATGAGAAAAGGGCAGTTCTACATAATAAGCGTTGCAGTGCTGATATTCATGACATCTTTGATATTAGCATCACGGTTCATGTACCCTTCGCAAACAGCAGAGCTTGACAGGACGCAGTACATGTTCACCAACATGAAATCTGAGCTTAACTATGTCGTGAACGTTATTGTGGCAGACAGCGCCAATTCCACAAACATAGAGGATAAGATGCATATCTTTTTTGTTTTCCTTGATACATATTCAAAAAACCATAACCTGAACCTTGAAGGCTATTATATTATAGGCCTTCCTCTGGGTGATGATCTTAACATAACAGTAGGCAACTTCAGGCAGTACTCTCTTGATAATATAGAGATAAATATCACAAATTCAACAGGCATACAGAGCCAGAATATAACGATACTCGGTCCCGGGATGGAATCTACACTGAATTTCTCTTCAGTGTTCAGTAGCTCTGGAAATATAACTGTGCTTATAAATTTCGCACAGCTTGATTCACCGATAGCTTTCAACACGACACGAAAAGTATTTGAAGTGTTCGAGCTTGAGTTAGGGAAACAGCAGGATCTTTGGGTAAATCTTGTTGAGAACAGCTGAGATAATGAGAGATATTATGAGATGTATGATAGGATGCATAATAAATGTATTTAATTGAGAGGAGACAATTAATGTCATAGCCTTTAACTAAGAGCAGGCAATGAGTGATGTCAGATGGATAGATGCAAAGCATGCAGGATAAAGGCAGAAAATGCAAAGAAAGGCATCAGCCCTCTCCTTTCAGGTGTAATATTCACAGCGATAATAATAACGACAACATCCATAATCATGGGCGGCATAATACCATCTTTGAATGATGTCAGGGATACAGTAGTCATTGACAGCGCACA
The DNA here is from genome assembly GCA_048635405.1 of Campylobacterales bacterium. Lineage (GTDB taxonomy): Archaea > EX4484-52 > EX4484-52 > EX4484-52 > GLR71 > GLR71. The sequence continues at coordinate 5,051 of JAIVYO010000005.1, forward strand.
GGAGTCTATGAATTACCTGAACCAGTATATAGAGCTTGTTGCTCAGGAAAGCGAGCGTTCCCAGAGGGTAGTTCCCCTTTCGTTCAGTAAAGGCACATTCACTATAGATTCAGCAAACCTATCTGAAAGTGATTATGGCAAATTCTATTTTGAGATTGAGACAGATTCCCTGGCAGTATCTCCAAGAGCGTCAAGAAAAATAGGTGATATCACTTTCAGCTCAAACACGAATGTCTCTGCCAGCGCAAACACGACAGATTTCATATTAGAAAATGAGCACCTCATGGTCTACATCAACAACTCTGGAAATTCAACAGATCATGTGGCTATAAACACATCAAGGCTTTTGAAAAACATATATTTCAAGGATGATTCAAAGACCCTTTTCTCAGGAGTCTTGGACCACATAAAATTTAGCATAACAGGCATACCTGAAATGGTAACAGGGTATGTTGATGCAAAAAAGCTTGGTGATGAGCTTGGCGCAGCAGAGATTATTGCATATCTCAACTATTCCACAATAGAGTATGAGATACATTTCATACTTGAGTCCGGCACAGATTATGTCAAGATCAGAGTCATAAGCCCTCAGTATTTTGACTGGGTTGAGACCAATGTGGTAAGCACAAATTTCGTGACACCTACATCAGATTTTGACTCTTCAAAAAAATATATAGAGTCCGCAACAGCGGGCACAGTCCTTGCCATTGTGTCGGACAATGACGCAGTGACAGGAGAAGTGAGTGCATCAAACATGATATATCTCACTCAGCCGTTCAAGATAAACAAGATATATCTTGTGTTCACCCAGGGACAGGATGGCACAGTTGCAGACAGGATCCATTACATCAATGACGGAACTTTCGAAGATCTGTACAGTCCAAGTTTCGGTTTTAGGATAGATACCAAAAATAAGATACGCCTGACGCTGGATTATGATTCTATAAGCTTGTATGCGGATGACTCTAAAAACGAGACCTCGGTAAAGCTTCAGGCAGGCACTTATAATCTTCTCGTGAAGAATATAGGTGTTGCTGGAGGGCGGACTGATGTCCTGATTAAGCTGTTATGATATAAGTTTCAAAGGTATTTTTATGTCTATTAAAAAAGGACAGATGCAGATTGGCAGCATTCTGGCTCTTGTCATATTTATATCTGCTATTGTATTGACTTTTATGGTCGTGCAGTCCGAGCTGATACCTAAAAAACCTTTTGAATCTTCCCTGAAAGCCGAAGCAAAAAATATATATGAAAAGATAGAAGGCCGCCTTTCTGTCACTATATATAAGACACCAGTCTTCGTTGATAATCCGATTGATGTCAATGATACTCTTATCATGATAAAATTCACACCATCTCAGGATGTAGACCTAAATTCAATATCTATAACAGATGTTGACGGCAGCCCGATACCCAGTGAGTTCGATAACGGAACAAATACTCTAAGGTGGTATTCTGACCTGGCCAACACCACCGGAACAAACCCTCCAAATACTTTTTATCTCACTTATCTTAAAGGCACAGGCCTATCCAAGTATGTATATGAAGGTCTTGAGGTCATAAACGGTACAACAGACAAGTACATATCGACCTATGATATGATATTATATTTTGACACAGGCGGCATCAAAGAATTGTCTTATATTTATCATCCTGATTTAAGCGCTCCGCAGGAGAAGGCTCTTGCAGATGCAGGCATATCATTTTCAATAGCAGGAGCATTCAATTTCACGAAAGGATCTCTTGAAGGAAAAGCCATATATGGAAACACGACAGTCAGGGTTGTTGCGAACTCCACCAAGTTCTTCATAGACACAAATGAGACAGTCACTTTTGACCTTAAGAATTTCAATGATTTCTATATAGAATCAAACAATGACCCTGTCAATAACATAACAATAATAGATTTTTACAATGGTCCTCTTGTTGACCCTTCTGCCAGCGGGCTTGAACGGAGGGGTGCAATCGCCATAATAGGCAACCTGACAGATTACACGGCAGATATCGGCACAGATACGATAACTATCAACGCATCTACTTTTGAAGTATATATACATAAAGGCGATTACACCAATGCACTGTCCCAATACTATTCCTATAACACCACACCTGCGACGCTTCTTGGCGTGACTACCACAATAACAGGCGTCTTTGAGCAGAACTATTTTGATCTTGCCTCAAAGACAGAAGATGAGCTGAAAGAAGAGCTTAACATTTCAGGGAAATCATTGCTTATATATTTAAAAGGTTCAGAATAGAAAAATTCATAAGGTTTGGTATTTATGTATGCTGGAAAACTGAAAAAGATTCTTGAAGCGAAAGGCATCGATATAGGTACAAGGATTGCGGTGGCAGACAGCAGAATAAAGATTGAAGGCATTCTCATGCCCGGGACAGACGGCAGTGCAGAAGACATATTGACGCTCAAGCTGGACAGCGGATACAACACAGGTGTCCTTGTAACTGAAAATACAGTAATATCCTTATCCGGAAAAAAGACGCAGGATGACATAATTTCTGAGGAGAAGCTCGAGTTTGGCAAATCAAAAAGCAAAGGCATCCTTTCCTTTGACCGGAAAAAGCCGAAAGTATCCCTTATCGCAACAGGCGGCACGATATCTTCAAGGGTAGACTATAAGACAGGTGCAGTGCACATGCTCATGGAGCCTGAAGAGATTCTGAGGACAACACCCGAGCTTAAAAGCATGATCAACCTTACATCCATCCTCTCGCCTTTCAGGATAGCGAGCGAGGATATGACAATAAAAGAATGGGCAAAGATAGCTAAACTCGCAGAGAAAGAGCTCAACAGCGGCATAGAGGGATTGATAGTCACCCACGGCACAGATACTCTCCATTATACATCCGCAGCCCTGTCTTTCATGCTGGAAGATCTTGGAAAGCCGGTAGCTCTTGTAGGTGCCCAGAGATCTCCTGATCGCGCAAGCTTTGACGGCGCCATGAATCTTATATGCGCAGCAAGATACGCAGCATGTGATATCGCCGAGGTCGCGGTCGTCATGCACGCGACAATGAACGACGATTACTGCCTTATAAACAGAGGTACGAAAGTGCGGAAGATGCACACATCCAGAAGAGACGCATTCCGGCCAATTAACACGCAGCCTATAGGTACAGTATATCCCTGTGGTAAGCTTGACATAATAGACAGCAATCACAGGAAAAGAGACAACAGCCTTGATGTCCGGGCAGACACACGGTTTGAGAGAAAGACTGCCATGATAAATATCCATCCTGGCATAAGCCCTGGTATCCTTGACTGGCATATAGATAAGGGATACAGGGGTATAATCCTGCAGACGACAGCTCTGGGTCATGTGCCTATGGAACCTCTGGACAAGAATATGTCCTGGAAAAAATCATTAGAGCGCGCATCAGATGAAGGTGTCACGATTGTGAGCGCATCCCAGACATTGTACGGCTCCACCCATCATCATGTATATAGATGTGCTGTTGAGATGGAAAGGTGCGGTGTTATCTTCGCTCAGGATATGCTTCCCGAAACCGCCTATGTCAAGCTAAGCTGCATCCTTGGAAGAGTTCAGGATAAGGTTGAGATAAAAGACCTGATGCTCAAGAACCTTGCAGGCGAGTTTTCAGAAAAGATTTTGCCGCAATCTTTTTTGTATTAGTCCATATATTTGCATCGTTCTATGCAACATACCGCAAGATTTTTATAGATATTCAATCTATATATTTATACAACTTTTAAAACCCTGGATTTGGTGGGGGGAAAATACAGCATATTCTATCACATCCCTCCGCATCCACCCCCAGAACAACCCAAAACCTTTATTTTCTTTCACTCCAAATAATAAGCATATACTTTGCTTATGGTGTTCTGCCTATGGATGATATTGTGTTGATGACCCGGAATTTCGCTTCAAGAACGCTTGGAGATGATGTAGTTGACGGTTTTCCTCATGCTCGAAGAGTAAGGAAGACAGCTCTCGCTCTTGCAGCAAAGCTGGGCGGTGACATAAAGGCTATAGAGCTATCTGCATATCTCCACGATATCGCTCTTGAAAGCACAAACATGTCAACACACGCGATTGACAGCGCAGACAAGGCAGCGGCTTTTCTGAAAGGTATCAAATGCCCGCAGAGCCTGCGCATTGCTGTCCAAAAAATAATCAAGCTGCATGAAAAGGAAAACTGGGACTTGTCAGAAAAGCCAAAAACAACTGAGGAAAAGATAATATATGACGCAGAGACTGCAGAAAGCCTGACTCCGCGAGGGCTTCTAAGCTATATATCTGTCCTTAAAGACCTTAAGCAAACGAATACGCAGATTCTCAAGTCTCTGGATACATTTATATCCAAAAACTATGATTCACTTTTTTTCGATCAGACAAAAAACATGGTTGAATACAATTACCGGCTGGTCTCTGAATTCATAAGGGCTGCAAAAAAGGATGTGCTGTAGATGGAATCTCTCATCTCTGACTATGTAAAAAGGGCATTGTCGGAAAAGCCGGACATCCTTGCCCATACATCAAGGGTTGTCGGATACTGCAAAGCTATAGGTAAGACCGAAGATGCAGACATGGATATCCTTATCTCTTCTGCATGGCTTCACGATATCTGCTGGTCAAAACTTGACATGTCACCTGAAAACCTTGCAGTCCATGCAGAAGAATCTGCAAAGACAGCAAAAGCTGTACTCAATAAGATGAACATGTCAGACAGGATGACAGAAAAGATAGTGGCTGTGATATCAATCCATGAATCGCTTCCGGACAACTCCTTAATTGAGGCAAGAGTCCTTTTTGAAGCGGATCATCTGGATCGCATAGGTGCGGTAGGTATCTCAAAGATATTCTCATCCTGGGGTATAAAAGGTGGCCTTGAAATAATAAACACTAAGATACTTCCGTCAATGGAAAAATGGTTCACCACAAGGAAAGGCTTTGAGCTTGCAAAGGAAAAGATACATTTTTTAAATCTGTTTGTTGACAATTATAATAAAGAAATAGTCGAGGCAAATAAGGGCTGATGCTGATGGGATTGGATTATAGAAAACTAGGGTGAAGGTGCGGGCTGGAGATACATCAGAAGCTTGACACAGGCAAGCTTTTCTGCAGCTGCTCAAGCGCCCTTGCCGAGAAAGATGAATGCATCCAGGTCAGAAGAAAATTAAGGCCTGTCGCAGGCGAGACTGGTGATGTGGATGTTACAGCGCTTTTTGAGTCTGCAAGAAAACGCCATTTCATATATCATTCATATAAAGACGAGGCATGCCTTGTTGAGATGGATGCTGAGCCGCCGCATCCGATAAACGAAAAGGCAAAAAAGACTGCGCTTCTCTTTGCGTCGCTCCTGGATATGGACATCCCGAAAGAGATCCATGTCATGCGAAAGACAGTCACAGACGGTTCGGCGACAAGCGGTTTCCAGAGGACTGCACTCATAGGTCTGGGCAACAGGGAATCCTTTCTCGATACATCAAAAGGCAGGGTCTATCTTGAATCCATGTCCCTTGAGGAAGACGCATCAAAGATTATCGAAAAAAAAGATGACGAGATTCATTATTCACTGAGCCGACTGGGCATCCCTTTGATAGAGCTTACCACAGCCCCTGACATAAAGGATTCTGCCCATGCAAAAGAGACAGCATCAAAGATAGGCATGCTTCTGAGATCTTTCCCGCAGATGAAAAGAGGCATAGGCTCGATACGCCAGGATGTGAACATATCCATCCTTGACGGCGCTCGCACAGAGATAAAAGGCTGGCAGGATCTCTCACGGCTCAACCTTCTTGTGGAAAATGAGGTCAAGAGGCACATGTTCATGGATTCGCTGAAGTCCGAGCTTGATAAGAAAGGCATAAAGAAGATAAGCACAAAGCCGGAAGATGTGACTGACCTTTTCATAAAGACAAAATCAAAGCTGATATCATCTCTCATATCAAGGAATGCAATAGTGCTTGCTCTTAAGCTTCCTGGTTTTGCAGGTATGCTGAAACGGGAAGTATGCCCGAAAAAGACATTCGGCAAAGAGCTTTCAGAGTATGCGAAAGCTTTCGGTGCAAAAGGCATGCTGCATACAGATGAAGACCTGTCCAAATACAGCATTGTCCATGAGTTCAGCCTTGTAAGGAAAAAGCTTCAGGCAAAAGATGATGACTTAGTCCTTATAATTGCAGAGACGAAAACTACTGCAGAGAACGCCATAAATTCCGTACTTGACAGAGCAAGGCAATGCCTTGTAGGGCTGCCCGAAGAGACAAGAGTGCCAAATCATGCTGATGCGACATCAAGCTATGCCCGCCCCCTTTCTGGTGCCCATCGGATGTATCCTGAGACTGATATAGCAACAATAAAGGTCGCAGCAGGATATCTCGCATCTATTGTGAAAGACATGCCTGAGACTCTTGAGTCTAAAAGAGAACGGTTTGAGCAGGAACTGGGACTCAATAGCGAGCTTTCATCAGCAATCATATCATCGTCCTATCTTGTTCTTTTCGAGAAGATATCAGACAGCTGCAAAGTTATGGAACCTAAAGACGTAGCCAACTTCTTTGTAAATACTCTGGCCGACCTTAAGAAGCGCGATAAGGTTGAAGTATCCAGGATACACGACAGCGGTTTTGAAGACCTTTTCCGCAGTCTGGACAAGGGAAACATGCTGAAAGACACTATTCCGCAGTTCCTGAAGATAAAGGCAGGGCATCCCGAGCTTTTCGCAGACGAGATCATAAAGAATTACGGTCTTGCACCTCTTTCTGAGAAAGATGCAAAAAGAATGATAGATCAAATAGTCTCAAAGAACTCAAAAGCCCCGAAAGGCGCATTGATCGGCATGGCTATGTCAAAGCTTAAAGGCCGCTTCGACGGGAAGAAGATAGCTGCGCTTGTGGATAGTATGGCAGAAAAGAAATAATATTTACATCTTATTGACTATCTTATCAAAATTCTTTGCAATGTTCTTGCCCTTGTCTGTCAGGCGCACAAACTTGACACGCCCTTTCTTATCAAAAGAGACCATATCTTCCTTATGGAATGCCTCAAGAATCTTCATAGTGTGAGAATATGTGCAGTCAACAATCTTTGCCACAGTAGATGCGTAATTTTCCTGATTTGACTGGAGAGCAAGAAGAATCTGTACCGGTTTCATATGCAGGAACAGCTCATTGATACTGCTATTGTTCTTCATGTTTTTCAACCACCAGATGCTTGATTATATTTTGTTGTCTGAGTATTTATATGTTTTATGTACTATTCCTAATCTTATTGTTTTGCTTTATAAGTATATAGCATACATTTGCTATATTAGATTATATACTATTTATAATATATATCTTTAAATACATCTTATATTCCCTCCTGAATTTAAATATTTTTTAGCCCTTATACCATTTATGTATTCTATGGAGAACTTTGCAGATGAGGCAATTCATCACCTTCACGAGCGCTTTGGCCCTGATTCTGAAAAGATAATAGTGCAGCCCTTTGAAAATCCTTATTTCGGACCTCAGCTGGTTGTAGCTTTTCCAAAACCGAAAAGAAGTCTCAATTTTGGAAATTCAGACAACAGAAGAGCATTTATCTCACTCTACATGAATCTCACGCCGCCAAGGTCTGAAAGCAATTTTGAGAAAAGAGTCATTGCTGATATGGCAATCCCCTTTCATGTTGAAACATCTCAATACAGACTTAATATTTCAAACCCTAATCCATCCCTATCCTGTTTTGACAATTCAGCAAATCCTGAACAGACACCAGAATATAAAACATATGAGCAAAATCAACAATGTTATGAAAAAATGATTAAATCAATCAAGAGCCGAAAAGAACATTCTTGGGTAAAAAAGCGCAGATGGTCTTCCGATAACAAGATGCAGACAAAACTATTTAATTTTTCAGATGAAGGATACCAGCTTACTTTGCCCGATTTTGACAAAGCAAGATATGCACCAAGGCCAAGAAACGACTCCTCAACAGTTACAGTTATTCCTGATACTGTTTTTTGTCTGAGCAGAAACTTCTGCGTCAACATGTGGGCAGAAGCAAAGCTAAATCCTTCGCTGACACCTTATGAGATTTTAATTTCAGAGAATCAGCTGATCATTTATTCCTTAAGCCTTGAGATATGCGGCAATAAAAAAAGCCCTATCGCCTATATGCTTCCTTCATTGACAACCCATACAGAAGGAAATATGTTCAATAATATTAAAAATGAGTTCAGCCGTCAGATAGTGCCGATTACAGTCACCACTGTTGAATATCTTGGTTCATCTCTCCAGAGCAGGATGAGATACTGCAAGTGGGCAATTGATATTGCCAATAATGCAATAGGAAATGCTATAACTTTCGGCTTTAAAGACTCCCGTAAGATATTTGAGGAAAATCTTGATATCCATAAAGAAGAATATGCTTTTCTGCAGGATGCTTATGAAAGGCTGGAAAGTGAAAGAATTATATGATCTCAATCGGTCAGCTCTTTCTGCTCATCATCATTATTATTCAACTTCTTCAGGTCTTCTCTTGATACTCTGATATCCTGGCCTGTAGCTTCAAAATAATTGTTTGCAAAAGCAGTTATTACTTTCGGCAGTTCATAATTCTCGCAGACAAAGCCTCCCGAGTTCTCATGCCCTCCGAAATTAGGTTCAATTTCAGGCAGGCCTTCAAAAGTTTTCTTTAAGATTCCTGCAATATTGATTGTATAATCATCGCTTCTTATGGATGCTTTTCTTTTTCCTCCCAGGAAGTTTACGCCCATGCTTGTATAAAATTCCAGGTCTGCCGCATGGTCATGTAGCCCTTTTTTTATCGGGTCGCGCAGGAATGCCTTTACCTGTTCAAAATGGTCCCCGTTCACAGGCTTTAGCAGGAACACTAAAAGGTCTCCGGCAACACCTTCTTTTTCAAATATGACTATGTTTTTTTTTCTTTTTGCAGATTCCATTAATTTTTTATATAAATATTTCACATCTTTTGGTTCCTTTTCAGGATCCGGTCTGTTGAGCCTCTCTAATAATATACGCATAGCATTTTCTTCATAGCTTTTTGATAATTTAATAGCATCAACAAGATATTTAGAGCATTCAAGCCTGTAGGAGACAAGAATCAGGCCGTTCTTAATATAATCCCGTACATCCCTTATGTTTATATCCCATCCTTTTTTTCCTTCTATCTCTTTTGCAAGATCGGCAAAGCCGTATCCTCTAAGGCCAACAGATGCCGAAAAAGAAGTATCGACGCCGTACAGCTCTGCGGTCTTGTTCAGGAAATAGACTATCGGAAGACCTCTTCTTTTGCTGTTCCCGTCATAATAATCTCGCGGGTTAAGGTATCTGACTCTTTTATCTGCCTCTTCAAGCATTTTGATATCCGGCCTTAGATGATGCCCCAGGATTGTCACATTTTTAGCATGTTTGCATATCTCTTCATATTCTTTTTCATGCGGCTCATAATCAACAAATACAATTTCTCTCGGCTTATTTTCCTGCGCAAACCTTATTGCAGCAGAATTGTCAGAATAGTTTATATGGCAGGATTTTGTTTTGATTCCAAGATGCTCATATATCTTTTCCAGGACAGCCATGCTTGCGCAGCCGTCAAAGTCAGTGTCATAGAAAAAACAGGGCTCTTCAAGAACATCTAAGTTCTCTTTGATTATATTTGCCAGCCTGTCATGCGGGTGCATATTGTATACTGAAGATTGTTCTTTTAAATTTTTATCTTTCAAACGTAGTCAAAATTATAATAAAAAATCAGTCAATATAGCTCGTGTCAACTTCCTTTATCTTTCCTTTCGCCCTCGGCAACGGTATCGGTGGTGGAAGCCTCATCTGGTTGGCGACAATCACAGCGGTGACAGAAGCTTCAGAAAGTATGATATTTATTATGTTGACAGATTCAGAAGGATCCAGCTTCTTCTCTTTATCCCACATGTCTGCTATCTTCCCGAAATTCCCGCCATTGTAGAACACTTTTCCTGAAAAGTCTATATTGCCTATATCTTCATCCTTTCCCTTGTATTGTGTCGTGTACCTGAAGCTTACAGCAATCCCGTCAGACCCGTCCATCATCTTTGTCTTTGATATTCCCGTTATCTGGTTGTTGCTTGATATCTGGATTGGACCGAACGGCTGCTTTTTCTTCTCGCATGACATGCTTTCTATCATTATGTTAAGTATTTTGTTCATAAGAATGATTGATGCAGAACATATTTAACTGTTTGCCTGAATCTTATTACCTGAATTCTTCTTAGCCAACTTGCTTCGCTCAATTGCTTTCACGACCTCGCTCATGTCAAAGCTGCCGCGGCTGCCGAGATACTTGACCACTTTCTGCTTTGACCTGCCGTCCACCCACTTGTTCTCTACAAGGTACCAGTATTCATGTCCTTTGATAATTTTTTTTCTTAGAAACATATCAATCTAATGACCCTTTATTATATCTGCCTCTCTTTCAAGAAGCGCAATCTCTCTTTTTTCAAGCGTATCCTTATTTAGGCTCAATATGAGCATTGAGTTGTTCTTTGATGCATAGTCTCTCAATACCTGCATCATGTGATATACTTCTGAAAATGATGTGTTGGTTATAAGCCTCTCTATGCAGTCTATAATTATCACTCCGTCGCTCTTTGTTTTCTTGATGAATTCCACAAGCTTGTGCTGTATATGCTCTATCCTCATATATCTTGTGAAATCAGCACCGATCTCAATTATAGGTGTCTTCTTGAGCCCGTATTTCTCCCGTATATTATCCTTAGGCTCTATAGTTATGACAGCTCCTTTTTTTCCGAAGCGTATCTGGTCAACAAACATATCATATGCCTTCTTTGGATGCTTCTCAATCACTATATGTATCTTTCCGTGTTCCAGTTCGTAATCCCTTTTATCTCTCTTCTCTATTTCCTCTTCCACAGGCTCTATCAGAAGCATCTTCCCCAGCATATCTTTTGATTTCTTCACATAGAAATAGATGAGCAGCAAGCTTATTATTGAGAACATGTGCAGTATTATGCCCATGAGAAGAACATTTGCTAAATTTATGTAAAGTACATTTGTTATCTTCTCTATCTGGCTTATGGCCAGAAGCCCTATCAGAAGAAGTATTATTGCTATAAAGTCCTTGTTCTTGAACGTCCTGATGTTTACGCCCAGGTAAAGAAGGAGCGATAACGAGTATAGCAGTATAAGAAATGACAGGAATGCTACAATGTATTTAAGCATGAACAGAGGTTCCATTTGAGCACCGTCATATTATCTCATGATATTTGAGTATCACAAAGGCAAGGAAGATTATTATCATTATCATATACATTATCTGCGCCGTGTTTGATAGATTGATTTTAGGAAGAGATATTGTCTTTTTTGCTTCTGTCTTCGTGGCAGCTTTTTCTGCTTTCATTGTTTTTGCAGTATCCTTTTTTTTCCTTGCCGCCTTTACTTTTCCGGAAACTGTTTTTTTGCCTTTTGCCTTTGTTTTCACTGCCATATGCAATACCTCATGATTTATTTGGATAAATGTAGTATATATAATGAGTGGTGCCTAACAAAAAGTTGATTTATTCTCCGCCAAAATCCCGTCAATAAATATAAACCCGCAAGGACAATATATCATTATGGATACATACGAAACAATATTCGAGCACGTCCTGAAAAAGATACGCCCGGACACAAAGGAAGTCGTAGAGAACCAGATGATGTTTGACGACATAAGGAAGTTCATAAAGGAAAAATATTCACTTGACGCCAGGCTCATGGGTTCTGTTGCAAAAAACACATTTATCGCAGGAGACAAGGACCTGGACATATTCGTATTCTTTCCCGTGAAGACAAAGAAGGAAGACCTTGAGGAGAAAGGCCTCAATGTCGGGAAAAATGTGTTCAAACGTTTCGGCGGCAACTATGTGGTCAGCTATGCGGAGCATCCATACACCAAAGGCCATGTCGGCAGTTTCGAGATAGAGATAGTCCCTGCCTATAAGATAACATCCACGAAAAAGCTCATGTCTTCTGTTGACAGGACACCGTTCCACACAAAATATGTGCTCGACACGCTCAAAAAACCAGACGAGGTCAGGCTTCTGAAAAAGTTCCTGAAAGGGATAGGTGCGTATGGTTCTGACCTCAAGACAAACGGCTTTTCCGGATACCTCTGCGAGCTTCTCATAATAAAATACGGAACTTTCCTCAATCTGCTAAAGCATGCGCAGGAGTGGAGCTATCAGGATATCATGGATATGGAGAACGGCTACAGGAAGTCAGAGCACAGGATGATAAAAAAAAGATTCAAAGACCAGCCGCTGATTTTCATAGACCCTACAGACAGGAACAGGAATGTGGCTGCAGTCCTTTCCAGCGAGAAGCTTGCGCAGTTCATATATTTCGCAGGCAGGTTTATGGAAGATCCGTCCATCAACTACTTTTTCCCTCTTGAGAGGCCGACAGACATAAAGCAGATATTAAGGTCTGCAAAAGAGCGGGGCACCTATCATCTGGCAATACGTTTATCCCGGCCTGATCTTATAGAGGATATACTTTATCCTCAGCTGAGACGTTTCAGGAGGCGAATATCAGACTGCCTTGAAAGCGAAGGTTTTGTCATCCTTTCATCATGGGAGTTTGCTGACAGCGACTGCGGCATAGGCCTGGAGCTGTTGAGCCCGACAGTCCCCCGGTTCAGGAAGATGACAGGCCCGAGGATTTTCGACCCTAAGGTGAACCGCGACAATTTCGTAAAGAAATACGGGAACATCTGGTTTGAAGAAGACCGCATGGTGTCTGAGGTCAGGAGGAAGTATTTTGATATTATGTCTATGCTTACCAGTTTTTTCGACGGCAGCGCAAAGAATCTTGCCGATAGGGGCATACCTAAAAACATCGCAGATTCGATGAAAAAAGACTTTTCGCTTGTCGAGGGAAAAGACCTCCTCGCAATAAAGAGTGAAGAATTCTGGAAAGGCCTGGATAGGGATGGTCTTTAGCTTCCAGACAATAAATTACATGCGAATTATGCAAAAAAACAGTATTATTCCTGATTAATTTCTTGCATAATAAATAAAGACCGGCAAAAACTTTTCTCATTTTTCTAACATATTTTCTATATTTTGTTCTAAAAATAGAATATATTATGCATATATCTAGTAGTATATGTGGGTTAACTATATATTCATAAATATCTATATAACATGTTGCTTGTCTATCTCTTGTCAGGTTATGAAAGGGGGTCACCTGACAATGAAAAAAACAGTTTCTGATTAGCCTTGGCTAGATATGGATAGGCATAAACTTTGGAGGTTGATGTGAAATGAAACGATTAATTTTAGCTTTGACTATGGCTGCAGTTTTGCTTTTGTCTTCTATAACAGTTGTCAGTGCAGCCACAGAAGATGAGATAAATGAATCCATAGTAAAAGGATTGGAATGGCTGGCGACGCAGCAGCAGGCTGATGGAAGGTGGCTCTATGGTGGTTCTCCAAATAATTGTTATGATGTGGCAACCACATCTCTTGTTGTCTTGAAATTTGAAGAGAGGGCAAAAGAGCTGGGACTTGACCCGTTTGACAATGATACAAACAGTCCAACATACTACAAATAC
>JAIVYO010000006.1:0-17119 GCA_048635405.1 Campylobacterales bacterium
AGAGCCAGAGGATCCATGCTGATATTTGTGCTTTAGAGGATAAATATGTTTTTTCCTGAATATCAAGATACTACAAAACTGCGACCGCACGCAAACATTTATAAAGGTAATGGAGAAAAGTAAAATGTTCAACGTTGGCTTGAGAACCTCATGCTAATACTTTAGGATTACAGTGTTCTTTTAACATACCACTTTGAACTCATTGACAGTATCTTTTACAGATATTTTTCACAGCAGGTAATAATTATGGGAAGAGTCCACCATCCAAGGAGAGGATCGCTCGCATTCAGGCCCAAGTCTCGGGCAAGGAGGATCTATCCAGTGATGAGCACGCTTCCGGAAACTTCAGATGTCAAGATACAGGAGTTTGCAGGTTACAAGGCCGGCATGACGCATGTCATTATGGTCGATAATAGGAAAGGCTCTGTTACATACAACCAGGAAATATCTGTCCCAGTGACTGTCCTTGAATGCCCTAAGCTCAAGGTTGTCGGCATCAGGACCTATTCAAAAGATGCTTACGGCCTTAAGGCGATTGCTGAGTCCTGGGCTGTTGACAAGGATTCCAAAGATATAAGCCGTGCCGGCGTACATAATGAAAAGGCAAAATCAAAAGATTTCAGGAAAGATATGGAATCTGTCTCAGAGGTTCGTCTGATTGTTCATACAAAGCCGAAGGATTCCGGAGTATCCAAGAAGACTCCTGAAGTGTTTGAGATTACTGTTTCCGGCAAGGATGCTGAAGAGAGACTGAAACTGGCTGAGGAAAAGCTTGGCAAGGATATAGATGTCTCTGAGATATTCAAGGCAGGCGACATGATTGATGTCCTTTCTGTCACCAAAGCAAAAGGCTTTTCAGGGCAGGTCAAAAGGTATGGTGTCAAGCTTCTTGCAAAGAAGTCTGAGAAGGTAAAGAGGAAGCCTGGAAATCTTGGGCCTTTCCATCCGCATAAGACAAGCTGGACTGTCGCACAGGCAGGAAATCTCGGGTATAATAACAGGACAGAGCTTAATAAGATGATTGTGAAGATAGGCGAGAATGATGTTGACCTTAAAGGTGGTTGGCTTGGTTATGGTCTTGTGAAGTCCGGATATGTAATGGTCAAAGGCTCAATTCCGGGATCTTCAAAGAGGCTTGTCAGGTTCAGGGCACCGGTGAGGCCGCATAGCTGCTCTTATGATGATCCGCAGATAACTTATGTTTCACTTGAAAGCAAGCAGGGTGTTTGAGTATGAAAGCCAGCATAATATCTATTGAAGGCAGGAAAGGCGTTGAGATAGCTTTGCCTTCGCAGTTTTCAGAGACATACAGGCCTGATATTATAAAGAGAGCTGTGCTTGTGATACAGAACAACAGCCGCCAGCCGTATGGTGCTGACCTAAGGGCAGGCCTTAAGACATCTGCAAAACATTCTGCAAGAAGATCTATATACGGCACTCTGGCAAACAGGGGCATTGCCCGGATGAAGAGGATAAGAGTGGGCACAGGTGGTCTTTCAGGCACAGGACGTGTTGCACCTCATGCTATAAAGGGAAGGAAAGCGCATCCGCCAAAGGTTGAGAAAGACTATTCACAGAAAATTAATGATTCAGAGAGAAGGCTTGCACTGAGGAGTGCAATCTCGGCGACAGGCGTCAAGGACATTATAATCGCAAGAGGGCACAAGACTGACGGCATCGCCGCTTTCCCTGTTGTCTGCGATGATAAGATTGAGAGCATAACAAAGACTGGGGATGCACTTAAGGCTCTTGAGGCTTTCGGGCTTTCCGGAGATCTTGAAAGGTCTTCAGAGAAGAAGATCCGTGCAGGAAAAGGTACTATGCGAGGCAGGAAATACAGGGTGAAGAAAGGGCCTCTTATAGTTGTTGGCGAGAACAAAGGGCTGAGCAATGCTGTCTCGAACATGACAGGTGTTGATGTGGTTGAGGCAAAGAATCTTAACATAGAGATGCTTGCGCCAGGCACCCATGCAGGAAGGCTTACTGTCTGGACAAAATCCGCTATAGAAATGCTTGAGAAAGAAAAGCTGTTTATGTGATAATTATGAAAAACAGGCAGATACTTAAATTTACGCATCTTACTGAGAAGGCAATGAACAATGTGGAGCGCCTGAACGAGCTTGTGTTCGTCGCAGACATCAAGGCCTCAAAGCCGGAGATAAAGAAAGCTATAGAGGATGAGTACAAGGTCAAGGTCATCAGGATAAACACGACAATAGACCAGAAGAAAAGGAAAAAGGTTACAGTAAGGTTATCAGAAGACAATCCAGCCATCGATATCGCGACAAGGCTTGGGATGATATGATATGGGTAAAAGAATAATATCTCAGCGCAGGGGGCGCGGAAGCCCGACATACAGGGCAAACAGCCACAGGTATCTTACTGATGCCAAGTACAGTGCCAAAGACAAGAAAAATATTTCCGAAGGTGTTGTGGTCGGTGTAGAGAATGATCCTGGCAGGAACGCTCCGGTCGCTCTTATCAGGTTCAATAATAATGATAAAAGATACATGATTGCTTCAGAAGGCATATCAGTAGGCAAGAATGTACAGGTAGGCGCAGGCTCAAAGCGTGATCTTGGCAATGTCCTTCCTGTAGGTGATATTCCTGAAGGTACTCCTGTATTTAATATAGAGATCAGGCCTGGTGACGGGGGCAAGATTGTCAGGTCATCCGGCATGTCTGCTATCGTATCTTCACACAGCGGAGGAAAGACTGTTGTAAAGCTTCCTTCAAAGACATTCAAGTCTTTCAATTCCATGTGCAGGGCAACAGTCGGTGTTGTCGCAGGTGGTGAGAGGAAGATAAAGCCTTTCGGGAAAGCTTCAAACAAGGGATTCAACAGGAAAGCACGCGGCAAGCTTTATCCTATCACAAGCAAGACTGCAATGAATGCGGTCGACCACAAGTTTGGCGGAGACAATAAGGGCGTTCCGACAACAAGCAGCAGGAATGCACCTCCAGGCGCGAAAGTGGGCTCCATCGCTGCAAGAAGGACAGGAAAGAAGAGATAGGTCTATGAGTGATATTTATGGCTGACAATGTAAAGACAGACAAGTTCGGAAAGAAGATATTTACCTATAGGGGCAAGACTATTGAAGAGCTTAAGAGCATGTCGCTGGAAGATTTTGTAAAGCTTATCAAGAGTAGAGGACGAAGGCACGCGATAAGGGGATTTTCAGACCTGGAAAAAAACCTTATAAGTGAGGTCAAGGGCAATCCCGGGAAATTTATCAAGACGCACCTGAGGGATATGATAGTACTGCCTGTTTTTGTCGGTATGAAGTTTGGTATACATAACGGCAAGGAATTTGTCTCTGTCGATATGAAAGAAGAGATGGTAGGCCACAGGCTTGGTGAGTTTTCACAGACAAGAAAAGTACTTAAGCATAGCGGTGTCGGTGTCGGCGCAACAAGGTCAAGTAAGTTTGTAGCATTGAAGTAAGGCGAAAGCCAAGTGATTCATGATGGCAAAAATAAATCATCCCCATCCGGCAAATGAAGAGAGGGTAGCACGCAGCGGCGCAACAAACATGAGAATATCTACCAAGAATTCCGTAGAGATAAGCAGGTTTATAAAAGGGCTTGCTATTGACAGGGCGATAGAGTATCTTGAAGATGTCGTGACCAAGAAGAAGGCTGTCCCTTTCAAAAGGTTTATAAAGGATCAGGCTCACAGAAAAGGTGGTATGGGACCGGGAAGGTATCCGATAAACGCTGCCAGGGAATTCATAAAGCTGCTCAAGAATGTCAGGAACAATGCTGAGATGAAAGGGTTTGAGGCTGAACGTCTTGTTGTCGACAATGCACAGGCTAATCTTTGCGGCTCAAGTTTTCACAGGGGCGCAAGATCGTTCGGCAGGAGATATTCAAAAAGCACAAATATCTCTATAACAGTAAAAGAGAAGAAAGCAAAGAAAGCTGCTGCTGATAAGAAGCTCAAGGCATCTGTTGCTGCTGTTGAGAAGAAGCCCAAGGCTGTTGAGGCCAAGGTGACTGCAGAGAAGCCTGTTGCTGAGAAAAAGCCCAAGGCTGTTGAGGCCAAGGAGAAGACAGAACCTAAAAAGACAGCAGAGAAACCAAAGACTGCTGAGTCTCCGGCAAAAAAGGTTGAGGCAAAGAAATAATAATTACGAGGAAAGATTGCATGATTGAAAGAAAATTTATAGAAGATCAGATAAAATCCCTTGAGATTGAGGAATATCTTGCAAAGAATCTTGAGAAGGCAGATTACAGCCATACTGATATTCAGATAACTCCTCTTTCAACAAGGCTTGTCGTATATGTCGGGCGTCCCGGTATAGCTATCGGCCGTGCAGGCAAGAATATAGAGATGATTACAAATGCGCTTTCAAATAAGTTCGGCGTGAAGAACCCGCAGCTTGACATACAGTCAATATCAAATCCTGATCTTGACGCTACCTATGTGGCTCATCAGATATCATCTGCACTTGAAAGATATGTGAAGGCGAACAGGATTGTCAATATATACCTGTCCAATATAATGAGGGCGGGTGCTTACGGTGCTGAGATACGGGTGAGCGGCAAGATTTCAGGCGGCCGTGGCAGGACTGATAAGACTCAGATAGGTTACATAAAGAAATCCGGCGATTTTGCCATAGATAATGTTGATGTAGGCTTTTCGCAGGCAAGGATGAAGCCGGGCGTGCTTGGCATAAAAGTCATGATAATGAAAAATCTTCCTGAATCCATGCTTATTGAGAAAAGGATAAAACAATTTGCTGAAGATGAAAAAAAGAAAAAGAAAGAAGCATCCGATGCCAAGAAGAAGAAAGAAGAAGAAAAGGCTGAGAAAGAAGCATCTGGCGACGATAAGACTGATGCAGATACAAAAGGCAAAGATGCTGCTGTCAAGAAAAAAGAAGTCAAGAAAGATACCAGTAAAAAGGCTGATACGGCAAAGGCAGACAATAAGAAAGATGCCGGCAAGGCTGAAAAAGCTGAAAAAGAAGTGAAGCCTGAACCGAAAAAGGATGATAAGAAGGCTGGCAAGACCAAGGCTGATAAGTCTAAGGATGAGAAGAATCCTTCCGCAGCCAAGAAGGAAAAGCCTGAGCCTAAAAAGGTAAAAAGCACAGATGAAAAGGTAAAAAAAGAAGATAAGAAACCAGAAGTCAAGAAAAAGAAATAAGGTTTAAATGTGATGGTCATGGCGATAATCCGCGCGAAAAACATAAGAGATATGAGAGCTGAAGACAGGTCCAAGAAACTTAAGGAACTTAAGCTTGAGCTTTTCAAGGAAAAAGGCAAAATTGATGTAGGCGGTGTGTCGGATAATCCTGGCAAGATACGTGAATTAAGAAGAACAATCGCAAGGATACTGACAATAGATAAGGAGATGTAAGGATTCAGATGCAGGATATATGCAATAAATGTGGGCTGCCTCGCGACCTCTGTGTCTGCGAGACAATATCGAAAGAGGCGCAGAACATAGAGATAAGTTACATCAGGAAGCGTTTCGGTAAATATTCCACAGTCATAAAAGGTCTTGATATAAAATCCACAAACATAAAAGAGCTTACAAAGATGCTCAAAGGAAAGCTTGCCTGTGGCGGGACATCAAAGAACGGCAGAATAGAGCTTCAGGGGAAGCATGCAGAAGATGTCAAGAAACTGCTTGTTGAACATGGTTTCAATGAGGGTTCCATAATAGTTTCATAGGATGTTTTTCATGATAACTCCGCATAATCTGGTGAGGCATGAGCTGATCGGTCTTGAGGCAGAGGTTGCCGAAAATAAGGATCAGGGATGCAGTGTCGCTAAAGGCATGATTGCGGATGAGACAAAAAACATGGTACTTATGGTGTCGGGCGACAAGAGCGTCTGGTTCGCAAAGGACAGGATAACGCTTGATATAAGCATTCCATCGGGAGAAGTTGTGCGTGTTGCGGGCAGGATGATTTCCGGGCGCCCTGAGGATCGCATAAGGAAAAAGTTTCCAGGAAAATGGAAAATTGCATGATTACAAAATCAAATTACAAATGGTTGATATGATGGCAGAAAAGACTGCAAACAACATTGGAATCCCTACAAAGACTATTCCCAAGGAGGTATGCTCTGATGATGCATGCCCGTTCCATGGCTCTTTAAGGGTCAGGGGGAAGATATTCAAAGGCACAGTAGTCTCTGTGAATATGGACAGGTCTGTCGTGGTAGAGTGGAGCTATACATTTTTTGTCCCTAAATTTGAGCGTTACGAAAGGAGAAAGACAAAACTTGTTGTGCATAAGCCACCATGCTTTCATCTCAAGAAAGGAGATATAGTGCGTATAGGTGAATGCAGGCCTGTAAGCAAGACAAAGAAGTTTGTCATAATTGAAAAACTTTAATATTCAGTCGGTAGATATTTATGAAAGCTATAAGCGTCAATCCTTCAAAAGGCATACAGACAGGATCTATAATCAGGTGCATAGATAATACAGGTGCAAAGAAGCTTGAAGTCATAGCTGTCAGAGGATTTAAAGGGATAAGGAAAAGGCATCCTTCGGCAGGAGTTGGCGGTGTGGTCATATGTGCTGTAAAGTCCGGTGACCAGAAGATAAAGCATGAGATTGTCAAAGCTGTTGTGGTGACGCAGAAGAAAGAGTTTTTGCGTGCGAACGGTGTCAGGATAAAGTTTCCTGAAAATACAGCTGTCCTCATACAGGATAATATGGAACCCAGGGGCAAGCTGATAAAAGGAATGATAGCAAAGGAAGTCGTTGAGAGATTTCCTATGATAGGCAAGATTGCCTCAACAATTATCTGATGGTGGCTTAAGATGAATACTGAATGGTCAAGCAACTGGAAAAGCTCAAAGGAAACTGCAAAACAGAGAAAGTATGGCTATAATGCACCTCTTCATGTCAAGAGAAAATTCCTGTCAGCAAACCTTTCAGATACACTCAGGAAAAAGGCAGGGAAATCATCTGTACCTGTACGGCTTGGCGATGAGGTTGTAATCAAGAGAGGCTCTTTCAAAGGGTCTACAGGTGAAATCATAAAAGTAATAATAAAAGAAGGAACACTTCATATTAAAGGCATTGTCCGGAAAAAGACAGACGGTACAGAAGTTCAGGTGCCATTGCATCCGTCAAATGTCCAGATATTATCGATGAACCTTGATGATCCCAAGCGTCTTAGCGGAGATTTCGCAAAGACTGCTAAGATGGTGAAAGCCGGGAAGACAGAAAAAGTCAAGAAGGCTGAAGATGTTACAAAGGTCAAGGCTGCAGTGAAGGATGCGGAACCCAAGGATAAGGAAAAACCAAAAGCTGCCGCCAAGAAGATTGCAAAAAAAGATGTGAAAAAGACAGCTACAAAGACAGTGAAGGCCGACTCTGGCGCAGCCGGCAAGAAGACACCTGCTGCAAAGAAGCCTGCAAGCGCTGCGGTGAAAAAGGCAGGCACTACGAAGAGCAAAAAATAATAATATAGATGGATGAGTGATTGATAATGCATTTGAAAAGGTTACAGGCATCAAAGAACTATCATATAGCTAAGAAAGTGTATAAATTTACCATATCGCCTAATGCAGGAGCTCATGGCAAGGACAGGTGTATCCCTGTAGGTATCCTTCTCAGAGATATGTTCGGCTTCGCGAAGACTTTGTCTGAGGCAAAGATAATACTTAATAAAGGCCTTATGATTGTGGATGGCAAGACTGCGAAAGATTACAAGACTCCTGTGGGTTTCATGGATACTATTTCATTTCCAAAGATAGGCAAGAATTATAGGATAGTGCTTAAGAACGGAAAGCTTGTGCCTTTGGAGATTGAGGATAAGAATTCATCTTTCAAGCTTGGAAAAATTATAGTCAAAAAACATGTCTCTGGCGGAAAAATTCAGTACGGTCTGCATGATGGCAGGACGTTTCTGGCCGATGCCAAAAAAGCAGATTACAGTCTCGGTGATACTGTCCAGATATCTGTTCCTGAACAGAAAGTCAAGTCGCACCTGCCTTTAAACGCAGGGAGCATTGTCATGGTCACAGGCGGGAAGCATGTGGGCACTGTCGGCAAGATAAAAGAGATAGAGATCGTGAAGAGTTCTGATCCTAATATGGTGCTGATAGATATAGAGGGAACAATACTGAGGACACTTAAAGACTATGTGTTTGTCATAGGAAAAGACAAGCCGCTGATAAAGATAGAATGAAATTATATGTGCTTTTGATTTGTGATTATTATGACTCTTATGAAAGATATCAAGGTTTCAAAGGTTGTGCTTAATATAGGCCTTGGAAAGAATGTTGATCGCCTTGACAGCGCAATGATTCTTGCCGAGCGCCTTACAGGATGCAAACCTGTGAAGACACTGGCATCAAGGAAAGCGAAGACATTTAAGATAGGCAGGGGAAGAGTCATAGGCGTTAAGGTGACTATGAGAGGACCCAAGTCTTTGGATTTCCTCAAGAAACTTTTCCTGGCCAAGGGCAACACAATCAAGAAATCAAGCTTTGACAGGGAAGGTAATTTCAATTTCGGTTTTGAAGAATATCTAGAGATACCGGGCGTGAAATACGATCCGTCTATAGGGATAATGGGATTCAACATAAGTGTTACTCTTGAGAGACCCGGTTTCAGGATAAAGAGGCGTAAGATCCAGAAGAGAAAGATACCGATGTCTCACAGGATATCAGGGGAAGAATCAACAGGTTTCATAAAAAAGAAGTTCGGTCTGGAGGTTATCTGAGCAGTTTTTGGATATTTAAAGTATTATGGTTTATGTGATATTGTATGGGCGATTATAAAAAACTTTTGAAGCAGCTTGAAAATAAGTCTAATAAGACTAAGGCAGAGAAATTCAAGAAGCATAACAAGCCAAAGGACAGGAAGTCCGGCCTGTCCCTGCAGAAATGCAGGAGATGCGGCAAGACAGGCAAAGGTATCATAAGCGTGTACCATCTTAATTACTGCCATCAGTGCTTCCGTGAAGTCGCAAGCAGCCTGGGTTTTAAGAAATATGATTGATGATTTTAACAGTAAAATGGTGATATTGATATGATGCATGACATTATTGCAGACATTATGACAGTGTTCAGGAATGCAGAACATGTAGGGAAGAAGACATGCAGGATAAACCATGCATCTTCCATGATAAAGAGCATTGTTGAGATATTTAAGAAAAACGGTTATATAGCAGGATATAAGGTCATAGATGACAAGAAAGCAGGTATAATCGAGATTGAGCTTAACGGCATGATCAATGACTGCAAGCCTATAAGGCCGAGGCATTCTGTGAAGAAGGATGATTATATGAGATTTGAGAAGAGGTATCTTCCTGCAAGCAATGTGGGTGTCATGATAGTGTCTACGTCTCAGGGTATCAAATCACATAATGAAGTCAAGGGAAAGATTGGAGGAACACTTATCGCATATGTTTACTGATGTGCATGATGTGGAGAATTTAGATATTATATTATCCGGTGTATATTTATGGTGTATGAGCAGAAATTTTCAATTCCTGAAGGAGTGTCAATAGAGAAAGGTGAAGATAGCTGTATTTCCATATCCGGAGAGAAAGGCAGGATAGACAGAGTTTTTGCTTATCCTCATGCTAAGATAAATATCACTTCCGATACTGTGACTGTGAAGACTGATTCCAAAAGGAACAAGGACCGTGCTGTTGTAGGTACATGGATATCTCATATCAGCAATATGTCAAAAGGTGTCAAGGAAGGGTTTGTCTACAAGCTTAAGATTGTGTATACGCATTTTCCTGTGACTGTGTCTGTATCCGGCAGCAGGGTAAATATAAAGAATTTCCTCGGGGGAAGAGGCATAATGTCTGGAGATATTGTAGGTGACACAAAGGTTGAAGTAAAAAAAGATGATGTTGTTGTCTCCGGCATAAGCAAGGAAGAAGTGGGCCAGACAGCAGCTAATATAGAGCGTGCCTGTAAGGTCAAAGGCAAGGACAGGAGAGTTTTCCAGGATGGAATATATCTTGTGGATAAAGAGTGAATATTGAATATGGTGTTTTTATGATTAAGAGACTGCTTGAGTTGAGAAAGAAGATGAAGCTTAAAAAGCCGTCATTTGTCAGGCAGGATGCTCACAAGCATCTCAAGCTCGGGACTGCCTGGAGAGCAAGAAAAGGAAGGCATAATAAGTACAGGGTTCGCAAAAAAGGATCAAATCCGTCTCCAAGTTATGGGTCCCCATCTATTGTCAGAGGGTTGCATGCTTCAGGCAGGAAAGAGGTTATGGTCTATAAAGTATCTGATATTGATTCGATTGACAAGGACACGGAAGCTGCAAGGATAAGCGCATCTGTAGGCCTGAAAAAAAGGATAGATATCATAAAGCATGCTGAGAAGCAGAAGATACGGGTGCTGAATCCGGGCGTTCATACTCTGAAAGCAATACGTGATGAATCAAGGAAGAAGAGTGTCAAGGCGGCTGCCAAGAAACAGGATGCAAAGAAGGAGGATATTCCTGTTGAGAAGAAGGCCGGCGCAAAAGATACGAAAAGTAAAGACAAAAGCAAAGCAAAAAAATAATATATATATATAATATATTTATGGTGATTGTATTGACATTGATTACATTCCTCCACGCAGGACATACGAAATGTCCAAAGTGCGGGACTATCGGCAATAAAAAAAAGGATAATAATATAAGCTTTTTTGAGTGCCCTCTGTGCAATACTGAATTCACCGATGAAATAATATTATCTGAAGGTTCGGATATAGAGCTTACTAACAATTGATTGAAGTGGTTTTGATGAACACGAGACAGCAGAAAGAACTGGTTGCAAGGATGGCCTGTGTCGGTAAAGACAGGGTCTGGGTCAGCCCTTATAATGCTGAGGAGATAAGCTCTGCCATTACACGCCATGATATGAGAACTCTTATCGGTAAGGATATAATAAAAATTGTGCGTATCAAAGGCCAGAGCAGGGTACGTGCCAGAATCATTTTGCTCCAGAAGAAGAAATCACAGAGATGCGGTCCGGGTTCAAGGAAAGGCACTTCAAAGACACGTACACCTCATAAGGCTGAATGGATGAAAAAAATAAGGGCTCTGAGAGCAGACCTGATGAAGATGAGGGTGAAAAAAATCATAAAGCCAGAAGAATACACAAAACTATATCGTCTTTCATCAAGCGGTTTTTTCAGGAACAAAACTCATCTTAACCTTTATATAAAGAAACTCAAGGAATGATATCTTTAGAAATTATGGTGAATCTGATGCAATCAAAACATCTTTTACATTTCAGGAGAAGGCGTGAAGGCAAGACTAATTATAAGAAGCGCCTTAATCTTTTGATGTCGGGCACGCCCCGTATGGTAGTCAGGAGGACAAACAGGAAGATAACTGTCCAGATTGTCGAGTCCAATCATGGGAAAGACAAGACTGTAGCGGCAGTAGATTCTTCATTTCTGGCGGGTTCAGGATGGAAAAACTCTATGAGCAGCATACCAAGCGCGTATCTTACAGGACTTATGCTTGCGAAGATAGCCAAATCAAAGAAGATAGACAAGGCAATACTTGATATAGGCCTTTTGACTCCGACCAAAGGGGCAAAAGTATTCGCTGTGCTGAAAGGTGCGGTGGACGGCGGTCTTGATATGCCTCATTCCGATAGCAATATTCCATCTGATGAAAGGATATCCGGTGCACATATTGATAGTTACATGAAGACAGCTGTTGGCAAGGATTTTGAAGAGTTCAAAGAAAAGATACTTGAAGGCAAGATCAGCAGAGATGCACCAAAGCCGAAGTCTTCAAAGAAAAAAGAGGTCAAGGCCAAAAGCAAATGAGTTAATATGTGATTGTTATGAATGGTAGTTATAGGTCAAGGAATTCCGAAAAAAGGGATGTCAAAGAGAC
Source organism: Campylobacterales bacterium (assembly GCA_048635405.1). Lineage (GTDB taxonomy): Archaea > EX4484-52 > EX4484-52 > EX4484-52 > GLR71 > GLR71. The sequence continues at coordinate 11,838 of JAIVYO010000006.1, forward strand.
ATGGGTGCCAAAGACAGAGCTTGGAAGAAAAGTGATGAATGGCGAGATAAAGACAATGGATGAGATATTTGAAAAAGGTTTTGTTATAAGGGAGCCTGAAATCGTTGATTATTTAGTGCCTGACATGAGGGATGAAGTCATACAGATTGGCGGCAATCCCGGAAAAGGAGGCAGTATAAGAAGGACTCCTATAAGGTTTACAAACAGGATGCATAAATCCGGAAGAAGGCGTTCTATCCATGCTCTTGTGGCTGTCGGCAATGGCAACGGCATATTGGGAATAGGCTATGCGACAAGCAAGGATGTGCAGTCAACAATTGCCAATGCAGTCAAAAAGGCAAAGATTAATGTCATACCTATCAGGAGAGGATGCGGTTCATGGGAATGCCAGTGCATGTCACATCATTCCATACCTTTCAAGACTGAAGCCAAATGCGGTTCTGTACATGTTACACTTATGCCGGCACCGAAAGGTATCGGGCTTTGCGTAGCTAAGGAAGCAAAGACTATCATGTCTCTTGCAGGCATAACTGATGCATGGGGCAAGAGCAGAGGCCAGACAAAGACAAGGCTGAATTTTGTTAAGGCGATATACAGTGCTCTCAAGAAGCTTAACAAAGTGAGAGTATCAAAGGATGCTAAGAAGTCTACAGGTATGATAGAAGGGTCTGTAAATGTTAAGGCTGTAGATAAGGCTAAGGTTGAAGAAAAGGTTGAGACTGTAGATAAGGCTAAGGTTGAGGATAAGGCCAAGACTGTAGATAAGGTCAAGGTTGAGGATAAGGCCAAGACTGAAGAAAAGGCTAAGGCTGTTGATAAGGTTAAGGCTGAAGAAAAGGCCAAGGCTGAAGATAAAGTTAAGAGTTGATGATTGATATGTCTAAACAATTCGCTGTCATAAGGGTAAGAGGAACTGTCGGTGTCAATAACGATATCAGGCATGCTCTTGAATCTATCAGGCTCAGGAAGCCTAACCATTGCGTTATACTTCCCGACAATAAGTATACTAAAGGTGTTCTCCAGAAGACTAAGGATTATATCACTTGGGGCCATATATCTGATGATATGCTGAAGACACTTGTCTCAAAGAGAGGCAAGACAAATTCAAAGACAGTTGTTGAAGGCAAAGAAGTCTCTTCCGTCCTGAAGAAGCTTAAAGAGGGCATGATAAAAGATTCAGGCATAAAGCCTGTATTTAGGCTGTCACCTCCCGCCAAAGGATATGAGAGGGGCGGCATAAAAAAGGCATTTACCCAGAAAGGCGCTTTAGGGTTCCGAGGGGACAAGATAAATGATCTTATCGCAAAGATGATATGATCAATCATATATGAGGTTTTCAGTGATTTACATGGTTGTCAACAAGACTAAGAAAGTGAGGAAGCTCAGAGGGTCTAGAACTTATGCCTGGGGCTCTCCCAAGAAGCACAGGGGTGCAGGGAGCCGTGGCGGCCGGGGTATGGCAGGTTCAGGTAAGAAAGGGCAGCAGAAGATGACAGCTCTTCATCTTATCAAGAAGAGGATAGGTAAATCCGGTTTCAAAAGGCCGGCTAAGGTCATTGTTAATGATAACACGATAAATTTGTCCAGGCTTGAGCTGGCTTTAGAAAGATATGTTAAAGCAGGCATAGCAAAGAAATCGGGTGATGTCTTTGATATCAATCTTGATATGGCAGATATTACCAAAGTTCTTGGGGCGGGCAGCATAAGTGCGAAGATCAATGTCACTGCAAGAAAATTTTCGGTCAGAGCTGTCGAGAAGATTGAGGCTGCCGGCGGCAAGGCTATAGTAAAAGAATGATTGATGCCTGCATCGTGTATTTTATGTTTTCCTATATATATATTTTCATATGCATCTAAATATATTGGTCGGTATTGATTATCTGCCTTTGACTGGCTCTTTTGTCTTTTTATAGGCAGTCTGGTGCTATGCAGATATTTGCAATGGTGTATATCTGATGGATTATGAGTCTCTGATACAGAAGCTTCCGGGTGTCGCAAGGCCGATAAAGAGGCTGACATTTAAACAAAAGCTTAAATGGACGCTTGCAGGACTTCTTTTTTATTATATTCTTTCAGAGATAGCTCTATGGGGCGTTTCGTCTGTTGCTATTGCTCAGTTTCAGGCGCTTGAAGATATAATGGGGGCAAGTTTTGGTTCCTTAATAACTCTTGGTATCGGGCCTATCGTGACCTCGAGCATCTTTCTTCAGCTGTTGACAGGTTCCGGCATAATCAACTGGGATATGTCTACACATCACGGGAAAGTGATGTTTCAGGGTACGCAGAAGATACTTACATATGTGCTGTGCTTTGTTGAGGCTGCGGCATATACTCTCATGGGTGCCATCGAGCCTATGAATTTCCTGCCTTTGACTGTCGGCCTTGTCATATTCCAGATCACTCTTGGAGGCATAATAATCGTGTTCCTTGACGAGGTCATAAGCAAATGGGGTTTCGGTTCAGGTGTCTCGCTTTTCATCGCGGCGGGCGTCAGCAAGCAGATATTTATCAGGCTGTTCAATCCTTTAGGGACTACTGGCACACCGTCAGGTGTCATACCGCATTTTATCTCATCTATCCTTTCAGGCATGCCTGATTTTATGTCGCTTATTCCTGTGGCTACAACGCTGTTCATTTTCGGCATTGTTGTCTATGCGCAGGCCATGCGGGTAGAGATACCTCTCGCTTTTGGATCCATAAGGGGTTTTGGCCGGAAATGGCCTTTGAAATTCATATATACATCAGTCATACCTGTCATACTGGCTGCTGCCCTGCTTATTAATTTTAAGGTATGGGGGCAGCTTCTGGCGTCAAGGGGCTTTCCGCTTCTCGGGACTTTCAGCCCTGACGGGGCACCTCTTACAGGCTTTGTGCATTATCTGAATCCTCCATCGAATTTTATATGGAATCTCCTGACTTTTAATATAATATTTGATGAAGTGCTGAGAGTCATTATCTACACAGGCTTCTTTGTGACGGCAAGCGTGGTATTCTCTATATTCTGGATGCACAGCGCTAATATGGATTCTCATGCTGTAGCAAAGCAGATACAGAACAGCGGTATGCAGATACCGGGATTCCGGAGAGATATAAGGGTTGTGGAAAGAGTTCTTGACAGGTATATTCCGGGTCTTGCTGTCCTTGGCGGTGCCTTTGTCGGGCTTCTTGCAGCTTTTGCTGATTTCACCGGCGCTCTTGCAGGAGGTACAGGTATTCTTCTTGCAGTCATGATAATCTATCAGCTATATGAGCAGATATCTACGCAGCATGCGGAAGATATGTATCCTTCATTGAGAAAATATATGGGCAAGGGCTGATAATTATGGTAGGCATAATAGTATCTGTCGGAAATCTTGTATTCTATCCTTTGCTGAGCCTTGATCCTGTCTATGCTGTGGCTATAATATCATTTTTTCTCTCGCTGGTATTTGTCATAGCCAACAAGATGCTGGTAAACCAGGACAAGCTCAGGCATGTTAAGAAAGAGATGAAAAAGATACAGGAAGAGATAAAGAAGGCGAGAAAGAAAAACAATGAGAAAGAGATGTCCAAGCTGTGGGAAAAGAGCATGAAGATGAACCATCAGCAGCTGACCATGGTCCTGAAGCCTATGGTTGTGTCTATGCTTCTTATATTTATGGTATTTCCCTGGATGAAATTCACTTATGGCGATGTGATGTCTCCTGTAAACGGCTCATCTGCTGTCTTTGAATATATGGGCCATGAGAATGAGTTCTCTTTGGATTACAAGCCAGACGATGCTGTCGCTATCAGGGATATGGCCTCCGGAAATCTGTATGCGCCAGGAGATACTGTGATTCTTTTCGGAAGAGAATGGATAATCGGCTTTGATCCGCCTAAAGATGATGACAGTCCGCCTACAGTTGTGTTCAGCTCAATGAAGGTGAAGCTTCCTGTCTCAATACCGTTTGTGGGCGATACTGTAGGATGGCTTGGATTTTATATATTGATGTCGATACCTTCAACAATTATCCTCAGGAAGCTTTTGGGCGTCCAGTGATAATATTTTTGGATATGTGTTTAGTTTAAAAAGTTTTGTACCAAAAAACATATCTGTTATAGTAATTAGGATGTGGGCAAAATATACTTGTCCATATTATACAGGTGATTATGTTATGGAACCAAGATTTAGGTCAAGATCGTTCAAGAGGATAAAGAGAAGCCTTCCCGGCGGAAGCAATGTTATCCATTACAGGCGCAAGGGAGTTTCTAAAGCTCACTGTGCCTCATGCGGAACTGCACTTCCTGCAGTGCCTACAGGCAAGGATGCGCAGATAGCAAAGCTTGCCAAGACTGAGAAAAGGCCTGAACGCCCTTTCGGCGGTGTTCTCTGCAGCAAGTGCGCAAGAGAGAACATAAAGGCCAGGGCAAGGGTATGAGAAGTTTAAGGTGATAATTATGTCTGCAATAGCAATAGGTAGAGTCTGTGTAAAGATTGCCGGTAAAGATGCGTCAAAGTACTGCGTCATTACGGATGCGGCTGATGGTTCATACGTTGAGATAACAGGACCTAAGGCGCTTAACGGTGTGAAGAGAAGGAAATGCAATATATCGCATATAGAGCCAACTTCTGATATCGTTAAGATAAAGGCGAAAGCAAGCGATGAAGATGTGTTGAAGGCTGTCGGGAGCGCAAAGCTTTCTGATAAGATGAAAGCTGGCCTTAATCTTTGATTTTCTATGTTGAAAGAACATTCCGGCCTGGCTGTCAAGGAAATGTCTGAGACAGACCCTGAGTTCGGCTGCTATCCGCATGAGCGCAAGATAGATGAGTGCCTGGACAAAGGCCTTGTTGTTATAGACAAGCCGGCAGGCCCTACATCGCATCAGGTCGCTGCCTGGATACGTGAGATTCTCGGTGCAAAGAAAGTAGGGCATGCGGGGACTTTGGATCCTGCAGTTACAGGCGTCCTGCCTTCTCTTGTGAACACTTCTACAAAGATTACTCCTGCCCTTCTTACTGAAGGCAAGGAATATGTATTTATCATGAAGCTGCATAAGACTGTGCCTGAAAGAAAGATACGTTCTGTTGTTAATGATTTTGTCGGCACTATCACGCAGATGCCTCCTGTCAAGTCTGCAGTCAAGAGAAGGCTCAGGCAGAGAAACATATATTCTTTGGAGATTCTTGAGATATCAGGCGATTATGTGCTTTTCAGGTCAGATGTGCAGGCAGGCACCTATATAAGGACATTGTGCGTCGATTTGGGCAAGAGGCTGGGTATCAAGGCGCATATGCATGCGCTTCGCAGGACGCGGGC
>JAIVYO010000007.1:0-16772 GCA_048635405.1 Campylobacterales bacterium
TACAAACATGAACACATCAAACAAGTTGAATATGAAGTATACTTGAAGGATCGCGCTGATAAACAGCCATATGAAGAACATCACTATGGACGAGCGATATGATTCGTCGCTAGCGAGGAATCATATCGCTCGTCCATAGTGATGTTCTTCATATGGCTGTTTATCAGCGCGATCCTTCAAGTATACTTCATATTCAACTTGTTTGATGTGTTCATGTTTGTATACTTCGGAATCGCATTCTTGGGCTGGATCTCATTCCAAGCGTACTTCTCAACAAGAACAAGCTTAGGCTACGCAGAGAAGGCTGATGTCAGGGAGAACTCCAGACTAGTGAAGGTCCTAGTCACAATGAGCCATATCTTCTGTTATGAGATTGATTACACCAACACCAACTAAAACTACATCTGCGTTTAGAGTATGCTTTTTTAAATCATCTGTAAAAATAATAATTTTAGAACTCCAAATTATCATATTTAGAAACTGTCTTCAAACCAAAGAACAAGAAATAATTAATACCCTTATTGTTCTTGAGATCGTTCCGGATACTGAAATATTATCGAAGATAACCCGATACGGTGAAAAAGATATAAATTCAACACTTGAAACTCTGAAATCAGAAGGTTGTTTATATGACACCATCAGGATAGAAGGAAAATATGAATTGAACGAAGAAGCATTTTCTTCATTTTACAAAAAAATGGATGAAAAAGACAGATTCTGTTGACCTTATGCCTGAAAGCACGGCAGATAATTCAAATTTTACAAGGCTGAATGGTGAACTTTTCTTGGCTCACTTAAACAAAGACAGGCAGCATCTTAAAGACGCTCTTTTTGAGTTCACAGAATATGTAAGAGATGTAAAATCATACCTTCTGGAAGACACAAGCAATACATTTTACTGGAAAAAAGAAAAATGCAAGATCAGCTACCATGATTACCTTTACCATATACTTCAGACGACAGATGACCTAGAGATTATCGAAGGGCCTACTATTGATAACTAATAAACAACCAAACACTTATATAGTATATGCCTAAATTCTTGGTATAAAATCGTTAAGATAAGTATATTTATTGTTTTTTCGATTAAAAAGGATTTGATTAAGATGCCGGTAAAGAAAGGTGACAAGGTAAAAGTAGAGTACACAGGTACTCTTGAAGACGGGACTGTATTTGACAGCTCGGAAAAGCACGGCGAGCCGCTTGAGTTTGAGGTTGGCGCAGGCCAGATGATAAAAGGATTTGATGATGCAGTTGTAGGTATGGAAAAAGGCGATGAGAAAGAGATAACTCTAAAGCCCGCAGACGCTTATGGCGACCCGAACCCTCAGCTTATCCAAAAAGTTCCGAAAGACAAGCTTCCAAAAGGCGCAGATATTAAGGCAGGGATGCAGCTTGCTATGGCGCTTCCCAACGGCCAGCAGATACCTGCAACAATCACAGAGATGGGCGACACGGAAGTAACAATTGATATCAACCATCCATTGGCAGGAAAGACACTCAATTTCAAAGTCAAGGTTGTGAATGTTTCTTAAGTCTTTTTTCTTTCTTTTTTTTGATTAATTTTTTTTAAGAATCAGATTTACTTTTAATTAATGTTTATACCTTTCATTTCCCCACTATCAATCCGCCCATATAATGCTGCCTGAACACTTCTTCACCTTTGTACAATATCTTCTCGCAGCCGTTGAAAAGCGTTATATCACCAGAAGTCTCGTCAACATACTCAAAATCCCCGTCCTTAAAACTTTCAGGACCTCTGAATGGCCTTGACTTATCAACCCTCTTCAGAGCCTCTTTCAAAAACGCAAATATCATACCGGAAAAAGCCTCATTATACTGATACTTTTTTATCATCCCGCCATTGTAGGCCATAGCCCATATAGGCTTTCCTTTGAACCTTACAACCCCCTGTCCCGGTGCACAGTAAAAGCCCGCATAGCTGTCCCTGTATTCCAGGTCGCCTTCCCTGTATTCAAGCTCATTGAAGCCGGGCCTCTGTGGAGCGACTTCCTTCCCGTCGCCTGCATATGTACTCACCTTTGCCCTGACAAGAAACTCGGCAAGTTTCTGAAGATCTGTCATGATATTTCTGTTCATTTGTAAATTTATAAACTTTCAGTCATTTATGCCCAACAATCAAAAACAATATAAACCTTTTATGCATATTATCTTGTATGGCAATACAATATACGGATATTAAGAACACAGACTACTTCACAAACCGCGCTCTTAAGAATGACGAGGGCGAGAAGACAGGCAAGATTCTCATGTTCCGCGAGAAAGGCAAGGAAAAGTACTATCTCAGGATGAAATGCCCGTTCTGCGGTCATATGCAGGAAAGAGAAGAAGCGTTTGCAAAAAAGCCTTATCGCCCTGCATGTGAAAAATGTGGCAGGAAAGTTGTAATAAAGAAGCTTAAGGCCAAGTAGAATCAAGAAGCTTTAAAAGATTTTATGCTAAAGATACGGTTAGTGTTTTTCAATTTGCTCTGATAGCTTAGTTCGGTAGAGCGGCTGACTTGTAATCAGCAGGCCGGGAGTTCAAATCTCTCTCAGGGCTTTTTTCTCATAACCCACCAATAATCCCCCAAAACACACCAAAAACATATTAAAGCATAAGGTAAAATAAGATAAGAGTATCATGGGATTTCTGGAAAAGATCTTCGGCAGGAAAAAAGAAACAAAAAAACCACCTGAAACGCCGGAGAATATAGAGCTTGACTTAGACAAAGCAGGCACATGGTTTGAAGATGAGATATCAGGATTCACAGAAACAATAAACTTAGACGCAGAAAATCTGATAAGGCAGATAAAAAATATCTCGGAAAACCTTGAAAGCAGCCTTCAAAGTCTGGAAACGAAGGAATCAGAAGATGAGCTGAAAGGCCGGATGAAAAAGCTTGCAATCGACAACAAAACATCCTTCATAAAAAAAGTGAAAGCATTCAACAGCAGCATATCACCACCTGATCCTAAAGATACACTGCTTTTCTCAGAATTCTGCACAAAAATTATCACCGATATCAACAGAATGACAAAGGGGATGTCAAAAAACATCTATTTTGCCAAGATGCTGTTCGCTGAAGAGACAAACGATATAACAGCCGAACTGAACAGCATGACCCGTCTTGCCGATGAATTTCAGAAAAAACAGGATATGCACAAGATAGATCAGATAACTGAAGTCCGGAACCTGCTTCAGGAAATAGAAAGCCTGTCAGAGACGCAAAAAAAAGGGAAAGTAAAACTGGAGCAGAAAAAGCAGGCTCTTGAAATATTAGAAGATGAAAAGAACAAGACCCAAAAAAATCTGCAGAAGTTAGAAGTAAGCGAGGAGTCTTCCAGGCTAAAGCAGATGCTAAAAGAAAAAGACGATCTGAACGATGAGATCAGCATGAGCAGGAACAACATAATCCAGATATTTTCGCCTTTGGCAAAAGCTTTGAAAAAATATGAAAGATTCAGCACATCTCTCAGCGCAGATGACGCAAAAATACTTGCAGCATACATTGAATCGCCGTTCAGGGCACTTAAGACAGACACAGAATACACAATCCTTGACAGGATAACAGAAGAGACGGAAAAGCTTATAAGTTCAGGCAAGATTGACCTGAAAGACAGGCAGAAAGAGAAGGCGCTTGCCCGGCTGAACGCACTGAAAGACCATTCCCTTTTGAATCAGCACCTGTCAGAACACAGCCGGCTGAAAGAACAAATAAAAAATATAGAGACCAGTCTCAATGCCATAAAGATAAACAGGGAAACAGAAACAACAAAACGAAAACTTAAAGATATTGAAGGCAATATAGAAGACGAAGAGCAGGATATTCAAAAGATAAAAAACACGCAGAAAGATACAGATGAGACCATTTCCATGAAAATAGAAAAGCTGGAAACAGCTTTAAGCAGGATTTCAGGCAAAAGCATATCAGTCAAACCCTAAAATACAAAAAGCTAATTTTTAAGACTAAACAGGGATAAATATTTAAATAAAACTGCGCCTTGTATGGCTATGGATGTAATGCAGAAACTTTTGGACTACAAAAATACAGTAGATCCGGAAATGGAAAAATTCCTTGACAGTAAAATAGAAGAGATAGGAGACCCAAAAGACCCTTACAGCAAAGTCACATCTTTTCTGAAAGATTATACTCTACGCGGCGGAAAAAGAATACGGCCAGCATTTACATACTATGGTTATCTGTTGTTTGCAGATGGCAGCAATTTTGATGAAGACTATATGAGAGAAGTGATAAAACTTTCTATAGCCACTGAATTGAAACAGACATTTTACCTCATACATGATGATATATCTGACAAGTCCGATCTAAGAAGAGGAGAATCAAGCATGCACAAAATGCTTGAAGCATGGTATAAAGAGATATTTACAGACGATGAAGATAAGGCAATAGATTATGGTATAGCAATGGGAATATTTGCCGGAGACCATGCAAACGCTCTTGCCTATAAGGCAATCACTCAGATTAAACTGTCTAAAGAGAAAAAATATGACGCCATAGAGATACTCAATGATACTGATCTTTACACATTGCGTGGTCAGATGCTTGATATGCATTCAGGGATATCATTAGAAATGTTAATTGAAGAAGAACTTCTCAATATTCACGAATTAAAATCTGCAATATATACTATTAGATCGCCATTGTTGGTCGGTGCCATGCTTGCAGGAGCAAGTGAGGAACAACAGAACACCTTAAGTGACTACGCTATGCTTCTCGGAGTAGCATTCCAGCTTCAGGATGATATTCTGGGTCTTTTTGGAGATGAAGAAACGCTGGGAAAGCCGGCAGATTCAGACCTTAAGGAAGGCAAAAAGACGCTCCTGATGATTAAAGCTCTTGAAAATGCGAAACATTCTGAAAAAAGAATAATAAATGAATACCTTGGCAATCCAAATATAACTGAATATATGGTTAAACAGGTTCAGGATATCGTGATATCAACAGGATCTCTTGATCATTCAGTAAATCTTGCAAAAAAACTTATCAACGAATCCAAAGAATATCTCAATCAGCTTGAAAATGTGAATCCTAAGGCAAAAGAATTTCTGGAAGATTTTGCCGACTACATGCTGGAACGCAAGCACTGAAAGACAGATACAGATATAGTGGAATCATTCAATCCCAAAAAGACTTAAATACAAAAGAACAGAAATATCACCATGACACTCTATTCTCATTCCCGCCTGTCAACTTTTGAGCAGTGCCCGTTAAAATTCAGGTTCCGCTACATAGACAGGATATCTGTAGACACGGCTCAGTCTATAGAAGCTTTCTTAGGCTCAAGAGTGCACGAGACCTTGGAAAAGCTCTACATAGACCTCAAGTTCCAAAAGACAAACACCCTCCCAGACCTCATAAAATACTTCAGCGACCAGTGGAAAAAGAACTGGAACCCGACAATAAAGATAGTCAAAAAAGACTACACAGAAGAGAATTACAGGAAGATGGGCGAGAAATTCATAACTGATTATTACAACAGGTACAGGCCGTTCAACGACACAAGGACCTTGGGCATAGAGAACAGGGTGGTCATAGACTTAAACAGGGACGGCAAATTCAAGCTCCAGGGATATATAGACCGCCTTGCCATGAAAGGTGAGGACACAGTAGAGATACACGACTACAAGACAAACTCAAGCCTGCCCCTGCAGGACTATCTTGACCGCGACCGCCAGCTCGCCCTTTACGCGATAGCGGTGAAAGAGGCATACCCTTTTGCAAAGAAGATAAGGCTTGTCTGGCACTTCCTTGCCTTTGATAAGGAAATGGTCTCATCCCGGACAGAGAAACAGCTTGACAGCCTAAAAAAAGAGACAGTCGCACTCATAAAGACAATAGAGTCCACAGAGACCTTTGAGCCGAATGAGTCGGCCCTGTGCGGCTGGTGCGAATTCACCCAGTTCTGCCCGAGAAAGAAGCACGAGATAATGGCAGAGGCTCTTCCGGCAGGCAAGTACAAAGAGGAAAGCGGCGTAAAGCTTGTCAACAAGTATGTAGAGCTGAAAGACTCTGAAAAGCTTATCCGCCAGGAGCTGGAAGACCTGAAGCAGGCACTATTCGAGTACGGAAAAAAGAATGGTGTAGATAACATCACAGGCTCCGATATGGTCGCAAGGCTGAGAAAGTACATAAACATAAGGCTGCCGGGCAAAAATGATGCAGACCAGATAAAAGTCATAGGAATTCTAAAAAAAACAGGTGTCTGGGACAGCTTCTCAGCCCTTGACACATTCGCCCTTTCAAAGGCGATGAAAGACAAGACTATTGACGCAGACATCCGGAATAAGCTTTCCAGATTTGCAAAAGAAGCAGAGACAAAGATGGTCTATCTGGGAAAGAAATGATATCTTATTTTAGATAATCAAAGATCCGGCTTATCGACATTATCCTTCTATTAGATTCAGGATACCTGTTCTCGTTGTCAAGCAAAAGGCCGTCTATTCCCTGCTTTTCTGCAGCTATGACATCATCCTTAAGGTTGTCGCCCACCATCAATGTCTCGCTGTTGCTGGAACCAAGCCGTTTAAGAGCAATCTTGAATATTTTAGGATCCGGTTTTATTACACCTTCTTCATAAGAGAGAACTATCACATCAAACAGGCTTTTAAGATTATATTTCATATCAAGCGATTCAAAATCATGATAGATAGCATTGCTTATAATGCCTAGCCTGAAACCCCTGTCTTTCAGCATTTTTAATGTTTCAAGAGTTTTCGGGTAAGGCTTTATCCTGTCAGACTTGCGCATATTTTCAAGTATACCTGTGAGCTCTTTGACCAGCTTTTCATCTGTTTCAATATCAAGATCCCTTATAAGATTCCTGACTGCACGCTCAAGGTCTTCGCATTTTTCCAGCATCAGATTCTTTTCAAGCGCTGTCAGGTATGAATAGTCTTTCATTGTTCTGCCGAGCTTTGCGGCAAATTCGTCAAGCGGCCTGGGATTGATGTCGTCATAGAAAAGAGTGCCCCAGCAGTCAAATATTATCGCTTTTTTCATGTGTTGATTTGGATTGATATTATTATATACCTGTATCTTTTATCAAAATCTTAAGTCTTCTGAGCTTCAATAAGATCAGGCCTGTGTCCATTACCAAGGATAAGCAATGTTTTTCCCTGTTCGCTCAAATCTTCTAATTTTGGTTTAATGATTGATACACGATACCTGCTTATCTCATAGACTGCTTCATTTTCAGGCAAATCTCTGCCTTTTAAGCATGGAAGCTCAAACATGTTGTCGTGTTCTATTTTTTTGAAATCAACTGCCTTGACAATAATATTTTCTTCTTTTGCAAAATCCAACAAAACAGTATAATCATCAAATAATGATGTGGACATATGATCCTCAGATAATAATTCTTGTGCTTCTTTTCTTGAAATATTTTCATTAAGATAATTATCAATAATCTTCTGTCCATTGTCTGATGTCAATTCCAGTGCCAGTATCTCTGGTTTAATCTTATCTATCCCTGTAAGAAACAGAACCATCCTGTCCAGATAGACACCATACATCTGGGATATAAACGAGATGTCATGGTTGCTATCCCATAGGCAATAAAGATTTTCTTTAGTTTGTTCATACGAAAAGACAATAGGCACACCATTATGAAGTATGTCAAGACCATATTCATTGTCTATTGCAAAAGGAAGTTCAAGGTATTTTTTGAATGCCATATATGTGCTTATTTCATAGCGTTGGTGTACATCATTCATTTTTTCACATTTTTTCCGGGAAATCTCAAGCTTTTTCTGCAATTCTTTAAGAGACTCTGTATTGTTTCCATCATTTTCTTTGCAGTCTCTATATTCTTTATCTAGCACAAAATATTCATTTAATAATTTTTCATAAGTATTTTTAAGTTCTTTGAATTCATTAATCTCTGCCTGAAACTTGTCACACCATTGCTTATTAAATTCTATAGTTTTCATCTCTTATAAATAGCAACTAATATTTTTAAATCTTCCTCCCTTCCCCTACCGGCACAACCGGCATGCAACAATACGACCCTTTAAAAGCCCTTTCAACAAAAATCTTATCCATGAAACTCGTCCCCGTATCAGCCATATCCGCACACGATTACTGCGAGTGCCAGATAGTATTGAGGTATGTAAGAAAGATAAAGGCATGGACGCCAAAGATCCAGAAAGGCATATCTGTCCACAAGACCTTAGAAACAGAGTTCCTCAAAAAAGCAGACATATCAGACACGATAGAAAACATAGTGGCCCGCGCAGAGAGAGAGAATGCAGTCTTCTCGGCAAGAGAGCTTTTCGTCAGGTCAAAAGACGAGAGGATGATAGGAAAGATTGACGAGGTTGAGATACACCCTGATAAGATAATGATAATAGACGACAAGCCAAACGCGAAGGCATACGAATCATCAAAGCTGCAGGTCACAGGATACTGCATAGTCTTTGAAGCTATGCACACTTTTGGCAAAGAACTGTTCGGAGCAATAAGGGACAGGGACACAGGAACGATTATCTGGGATGAAAAGTTTGAGAGCAAAGGCGAGCTTTCAGAAAAGGTCAGGCAGAATGTCTCAAGAATACTTGACCTCGCCTCAGGAAAAGCATCACCCAGACCGACAGAAAATAAAAGCAGGTGCGAAGCATGCAGCTATCTTAACCACTGCACATACAGGATATAATACTTATTAATATGACCAGACAATCTTTATTGTGATGTGATTATCTGATGAAGCTCGGCACAGTGATATCGACAATGGACGGACCCAGCACAACCAGTTTTGAGTTTGTCATAACAGAAAAAGAAAAAGTCCTTAAAGGCCAGTTCGTCAGCGTCGAGACAAAAGAGGGCACAATCATCGCAAGGATTGATGAGATAATAAAGACAAACAGGTATTTTGAGGCGCCCGACTCAGTAGGTGAATATGAGAAAAGCGGCGCGTCCATAAATGACCTGTTTCCTGTGGCCAGATGGGAATACCTTGTAGGCAGAGCAGAAATTCTCGGCATATTCGCAGGAAATCTAATCACAAGATCAAAATATCCCCCGTCGCCCGGAGCTGAAGTAGTACCCTCCGAAGAGAAGAAAGTAGTAAAATTTCTGAATCTTGATATGGAAAAAGGCATTGATATGGGTACTTTGGAGTATCAGGACATACCGGCAAAGATAAATCTCACCCGTCTTCTCCAGAAGCACATGGCAATCCTTGCCATGAGCGGAGCAGGAAAGAGCTATCTTGCAACAGTCCTTTTTGAGGAATTGATGGACAGGGAAGAGAAGGACGGTCAGGTAGCGATAATAGTCCTTGATCCGCACGGTGAATACACATCTTTTGCCCAGGATAGGAAGTACCTGAAGAAAGTCAAGATAATAAAAGGCAATGATGTCCAGATATGTATACACGACTTCACCGCAAGGTCTTTTGAGCAGTTCTTTGACAGCTTCTCTCCGGCCCAGGCGCTCGCCCTTGACAGGACTCTTGATTCACTGAGAAAAGATTTCAAAGACAACGGCGCTTTCGGCCTTGATGACCTGATAAAGAAGCTGGATTCTGAGGTTTCAATAAAATCAAATGTAAAAGACCCGATACTTTCAAGGCTAAGAAGCCTGAAGCGTCTTAAGCTTTTCGGCAGGTTCAACTACCCCAACCTGAAAGATGTGAAGGCAGGCAATCTTGTCATCGTCGACATGAGCGATCTTCTCAGCCAGAGGAAAAGGCAGATCATAGCGGCAAGCATAACCGGAAATCTTTTCACAGAAAGGCAGAGAGGAAAAGTCCCGCCGTTCGTTCTCGTGGTAGAGGAGGCGCACAATTTCGCCCCGGAAAAGACAAGAAAAGAGAACGCAATATCAAAGCAGATAATAGAGAAGATTGCAAGAGAAGGCAGGAAGTTCTATGCATCCCTGTGCCTGATAAGCCAGAGGCCTATACACCTTTCCACAACAGCATTGTCTCAGTGCAACACCCATATCATCCTGCGCGTCACAAACCCTTATGACCTTGACCATATTAGCAGGACAAGCGAGGGCCTGACAAGAGAGGTCATAAGCACCATATCTTCCCTGAGGACTGGCGAGGCAGTAATAGTCGGCGAGGCTGTAGGATACCCGACCTTCATAAAAGTCCGGGAGAGAAAATCAGACGAGCCGTCCCACTCAAGATCCCTGGAGCAGGCAGCGATAGAATTCTCAAAGAAGAAGAAGCAGTCTGACGCGGATCTGGATGCTTTCCTTTAATTGTTGTTTAAGAGTGATAACTTTATAATATTCACTGCAAAATATATTCTGGTGAGTAAATGAATGGTCAGGATTATACTATAGGCTTTGAATCTTTAATTGACTGTAAAGTTACTGGTTTTGATGAATCTGCAAATCTCCTATATGTTGAGAAAGAAGGAAATATCAAAGAATATTACCTCAGCGAGAATGAAGAGACTCTTTTTTTGTCTTCTCAAAAGATAAAGCCCTGCAGTATTAAAAGGAGTTATAATGATTCAATGAGATATGATAAGATTTCTGGCAACAATAATATTGACCGCAATCCTCTGTCTTTTATCATCGGAAGTGAAATATATGAAGTTAAACCGAGGTTCCTTAAAGATATGAATTGTGATGACAGTTGTCCTTGTGGTGTTAAGATCTTGAGCATAAAAGATGGCAGGAAGATAATGCATGATTTGGTCTCTCTGGAAAAGGGATGGATCAATATATCTGTATCCCTCCATTAATATTTTTCACTTCTTTCAGGTCAATTATTTATATTTTCATAACTATACTGATAGGTATGGAAAGGCCGAAACATATCCTTATCTACGGAGTCCTTATCTGGCTTGTTCCTTTTGTATTGAGTTTCCTGTTCTACAATCCTGACGGCACACTGGTTATAGATATTTTTTTCTTCAAGACTATAATGATTGTTTCAGGTTCGCTTGTAGGGGTTTATCTTGCTGTGAAGTATTTCAGGCAGGTAAAGAAAGATTATCTGGAAGCCGGGATTACAATAGGGATTGCCTGATTCATGATAAGCATTGTCCTTGACCTTGCCGTGCTTCTGCCTATGTCAGGTATGGCTATTGTACCCTATTTCACAGACATAGGATTGAGATATCTTATAATCCCCATAATCACTGTAGGGATGGGATATCTTCTGGAAAGTAAGAAGTGAATGAATTAGTTCGAAAAAACGATCAGGAAACTACAAGCATTTCATACTGCCTACTTCTGCTTAAACCTATTCTTTTTTAGTTCTGATCAGACCGGCAAACACATGCAGTTCAACAGCATCCCCGTCCATTAAGACATGGTCAATGCTTTTCCTCTGCCCGTCAAACTTCGCAGACTTCCCAAATATCCTTGAATGCCTGAACCGCTTCCTGAAAGTCTTGTGCAGCCTGTCGCACACATCACCTACATCACAGTCTTTATTCATTATCAGCGGCTCTTCCATATCAATCGGCTTGCCCACAGGCTTCGTATATATCTTGATAAAGCTCAATTTATCATATATCCGTCTCTTGACTTTCTCAAGATTGATGTCCTTGTCAGCAGATATGAAGATCGCATCCTCACAGGCAAGCTCGCGCCGTATCTCCTTCAGCTTTTCATGGCCAATATAGTCCGTCTTGTTGACTATCACAATCATAGGCACATATTTCCTGTTCTTCAGTATCACATCTGTAAGCTCATCATCATCAATGTCTGTCCGAAATATCACATTGGCATTGATTATCTTGTGCCCGTTCAATACAGACCTTATGGTCCTCTTATTCATCTTTGTCAGCTTTACAGAAGTGTTTACGACAATGCCGCCCCTTGATGTCTTATCGATAGACACGTCAGGCATTGTCTTGTTGAGCCGCACACGGCCGTTATATAGCTCTTTTTTAATGATGTCTATATACTTTAGCCTGAACACATCTGTCATGATGACGACAAGGTCTGAGTTGTTGACTACAGAAAGGATTTCCCTGCCCCGGCCCTTGCCTTCAGCTGCCCCCTCGATGATGCCGGGGATATCAAGTATCTGTATCTTTGCACCTTCATATTCCATCATGCCTGGGATGACATCAAGCGTTGTGAAATCATACCCGCCCACTTCAGAGACAGCATTTGTTATCTTATTCAGCAAAGTAGACTTTCCCACAGACGGAAAACCTACAAGGGCAACGCTGGCATCACCTGACTTCCTGACAGCATATCCTCCAAGGGCAGCTCCTGTACCGGAAGCTTTCCTCTCACCAGTATCCTTTAACGCAGCTATTTTCGCCTTGAGAAGCCCTCTGTGATGCTGTGTGCCTTTGTTGGACGGCGTCTTGGCAAGCTCTTCCTCAAGACTTCTTATCTTGTTTTCTTCAGAGGCCATAAGCATTCAATAAATACTGGTATTATTATAGATTTAAAAGAATTTGTTTTTGAAATCAGCTTTTTTTATTATTTATGCTATTATGTATCTTCTCCATGACATCAGCCACCTTCGGTATGTCCTTTTCAGGTGCAGCGTTATCATCATCAGGCACAAGGCTTGTGGCAAGGATAACACCGACAACAAGAACTATCACAACAATTATAACAATCCACAATATTGACCCTCCGCCCGCATTTGTATTGTCATCAATCGTGTCCGGGTTGAGCAGAGCTTCGCACATTGCTTTAGGGCAGTCTGCAGGGCATGTAATGCATTCATTGTCCTCTACACTGCATACAGAGTCTCCGCATACATTTTTATTATCATCAGTAATGCATCTTTTCTCATTGATGCAGTCCTGGCTTGAACATGATTCTGACGCATCACATTTCCCGTCACCTGCCTTCGGCTTTATCAAAAGCTCGTATGACTTTTCCATATCTTCAAGTTCATCTTCAATATCTGACAGCATGCTGTCAAGCTGGGTTATATTATCTCGTACCATCTCGTAGTTTTCAGGATCAACATACACAGATAATATATATGATCTCATATTTGTTGCATTGAGTATCATCTCATCCAGTGTTGTGAAATTAAGGTTCATATCATTTTTGCTGGCGTTGAACTCAATAATATTTCTTCTGTTCCCTGCAAGTGCGATGTTGTCAGACAGGGTCATGACTTCATCAGAAAGCCCTTCAAGAACAGTTATAGTGATATTGTATCCCTGGTCCTTCAGGTTGGATCCGGTTACCCACAGCTCACCTGTATAAGTGCCTGCAGTGTCAAAGTTAAATCTGACCTCAACATTTGTTGAGTCATTCACTTCAAGGTCGCTTGCCGGCTGGATTGCAGTAACATTTAGTATCATGTCATCTCCAAGGAAATGTATGGCAGGCATCTTCATCTCTCTGTACCCTATATTTTTTATAGTCACAACTTCCTGCCATGTAATCATTTTGAACATCTTTATCTCAAATGCGGAATCGTTGAAATTCCTGTTTGCGACTTCAGCTTCAGGGTTAAGGTCTATGTCAAACATGAGCGGCATCTCAAGCGTGTCGTCACCGACTTCAATGTGTATAGTCTCTTCATATTCCCCGTTCTCAAGGCTGTCCGGAGTTATCGTGATCATTATTTCTGCTGATTCGCTCGCGTTTATGTCAATTTCTTCAGAGCTGTTCACATATATGTATGATGTATCATTCTCCTCATGCGCACTCATATCATATATCTTCTGCCCCTTGATGTTTTTCACATTGACATTCACTGTATAGTTTCCTGTAGTGTTGATGGTGAACCTGTCAGGAACATTGACTTCTATGAACTGGTTTGAATATACTCCCCCTACAGAGAACCTGTACTCTCCGTAATAGTTGTGGCCATAGATGTCTGTCGAGCTCACCTTTATCGTATAGTATCCCATCGCAGTCGTGTTTGATGTCTGGTAATTTGACTTCTGCTTGTAGTCTGTCGTATTTACCGAGGCAAGCTGGATGTTCTGTGATGAAGGTGTGGTAAGCACAAAGGTTGCCGTCGATGAGACAATCACAGGCATATCCTGTCTCCTGTCCTCAATCCATGCAGAGAATGTGATATTGTCGCCCACTTCCCAGAACGGGTCTGTGTTTATACTGAGATGGAACCCTTCCACTATGATGTTCCGCCTGTATGTCTTATTTTCTCCTGTAGAATGGTATATAGTTGCTTCAAGCGTATAGTTTCCAGGCGCATCGCCCTGTACATTATATACAAGAGATGTATCTGTCATGTTGAGAGGCAGATCGATTGTTTCAGAGGATCCGTTGTCATAGTTTATCTTAAGTGTCGTGTTTATGGAGATAATTTCCCCGTAATAATTGTCATAGCTGATGTTTATCGGTATCTGGTCTTTCAGAAAATATGTATGGTTGATTGCATCACTCTCGTTTATAGTCAGGTTGAATCTGTAAGGCTCAACTTTGAGATAGTACATGACACCCCCGTAGCCGTCAGTAGAAGAATAAGCATTGAACTCCACAAAGCCGAAAGGCGCATATCTGTCGAAAGTGTAGTTAGCGACATATGCTGACATCTGTGTATCATAGGTCATATCATCTTTGACAAGTATATCTCCCGTAGAGTTTCTCACAGCATAGTCCACATATCCGCTAAGCACAGTGTCATTATCGTCAAGCAGGTTGAGTTTGAAAGTGATAGTGTCAGACACATTGCCGTATATATATCCTGATGTTGGACCTGACAGCAGGTTGACCTTGACATCTCCTATGTCAAGAGTCTTTGAATCGCTCCATTCAATTATATCTACCTGGTTCTCATGATCGCATGAGCCGTTTATGTACAGGTATGTGTATGTGCTTGTGACGATCTTGTCCGAGTCGCAGGTTATGGTTACATATGTGGTGTACTGTGTCTCCCTTATGTTCTCCACAATAAATTTTGCATTTATTGAGTCGTCTATTGTATATGTATCGCTGACAGAGTACCAGTCTATGTAGCCGTTGATGGAAAGCTTTACCTCATCAGTCTGCGCCGAGGCAAGGACAGTTATAGGATAATTGATACCGTCTATGTCGCAGTACCCTGTATTGTACAGGCTTATCTCAACGCTGTCTCCCGGATAGTTTGTGTTGTAGTGTTCAATCTGAAGCCCTGTGCATAATATGTCCATCGTGACATCAAGCTCACTGTCATATTTTGAAAGATACCCTTCAGAGGTCCCGTAGCTGTATGATATGGCTTCTGTCCCGTCCATGCAGAGGATATCAAGAGGTATGTCGCTGCAGGCATAGAATTCTTCGCCGTCTGTCACATAGTTAGGGATCGTGAATGTATCGTCAGCAGAGACAGGGATGCTCATAGCTGTTGCCAGGAAGATAAATAATGCTGTTGCTGATGTTAGCCTCTGGTTCTGTCTCATCACTATATATTTTATTTTCGGTTTGTATATATAGGTTTTTGGTCCGGGCATCTGTCTGATAATATCCCCTGCCCGCAAGATTCTCCCGCTTAAATATCTTGCCGTCTATATTCAGGCTATGGATTCCGGAACAATGCAAAGGTCAATCCCTGTCTTCTGCAGCCTCAACAACATCTTCTTCACAGGCATGAAAGAGACAAAGGATGCAAAATTCCAATGGAATGACAGGATTAACGATTCATACTGGAATTATGCATCACAGGTCAATGTACAGGAGTCCGAAGCAAAAGCATTTATCAAAGAAGTGATAGCCTTTTTCAAAGAGAAGGACAGGACTCCCGCAGTTTACATCACCCCTTTCACAAGGCCAAAAGGCCTGCCCTTTCTCCTTAAATCATCCGGCTTCAGGGTTCAGGAAAAAGAGGCATGGATGTTCTATAAAAAGCAGGACAGCAGGCAGGATATGCCTGAAAGCATAAGAATCACATCGGTCAGGACCGAAGAGGACGAAAAAAACTACATTGACATATTCAGAAAAGCAAACGGCGGAGCAACACCTGACGAGCCTTACGGAGAGCTCCCGCCAGAATACTGCGAAGTGATCATGGAATCATTCAAAAATAAGACTGCACAAAACACTGTCCTGAACCTTGTCGCATATCATGATGATAAGCCCGCAGGCATAGCATCAGTCCTTTTCTCTGATAGATACGCTTACATCTACAGCATCGGTGTCATGCCTGAAAAGAGGAGGAAAGGCATATCCTCAGCATTGGCAAGATATTGCATATCAAAAGCCCAAAAGAAAAATATAGAAAACATATTCCTGATTACCGAGCACAGAAGCATAAATGAGAAGATATACGGGAAGCTCGGGTTCTCGACAGGATTCATCGGCGAGATATTTGTTCTTGATGAGCTTGTCTATGGTGCGAAACAGGCAGTAAACACATGTGTCGCTGTGAAGCCGGAAGAGAAAGTTGTTGTGGTGACTGACAGGAAAACGCAATCAATAGCAAGATATGTGATTGATGAGATCAAAAAGGTCACAGGAAATCTAAAGATTTATACTATTGAAGACTATGGAAAAAGACCATATAAGATACCGGATTTCATTTTGAAGGATATTGCGGATTCTGGCGCTGTCTTCATCATGGCGGATTATATCTATGGAGAGATTCCCACATTGTACAGGCCGATAAACGAGACAGTGGAAAAAAGCAGGGCAAGGATGGCATCAATGGTAGAACTGGATGAAGAGTTATTGAAGGTGGGGATGAATGCAGATTATAAGAGAATCCAAGATTTTTCCAAAAAAGTTCATGATATTATAAAAGATGCAAAAGAGATACGGATCGTGACATCTCTCGGGACAGACTTCACAGTTTCTTTAGGGCACAGATGGGCAATACTTGACGGTTTCCCAAGACCTGGAAAATGGGTAAATCTGCCTG